>DATLVV010000600.1:0-3398 GCA_035577165.1 Steroidobacteraceae bacterium
AGTTCCCTGGTACGTCGCGCTCGGCAACCATGACTATCGCGGCGTACCTCAGGCACAAATCGACTATGCGAAGACCAGCCCGCGCTGGCGGATGCCGAGCCGCTATTTCAAGGTTGCGGGCGCTGACATCGGCGCGCCGCATCTGGATTTTTTTGTGATCGATACCTCGCCCCTGGTTCACCAGTACCGCGACAACGTGCACGCCGTCATCGCTGAGAATGTCGCGAGCCAGGATGTGCCGACGCAGCTGCAGTGGCTCGATGATCAACTGGCCACGTCCGCGGCTCCATGGAAATTGGTATTCGGCCATCACACCATTCATTCGGGCGGCAGCGGTCATGGCGATACGCCGGAGACCAGGGATTTGATCGAACCCCTGCTGCAGAAACACCGCGTGCAAGCCTATATCAACGGTCACGATCACGACCTGCAGCACATCCGCCGCGGCGGCGTCGACTGTATATGCTGCGGCGCGGGCTCCGAGGTCCGGCCGGTGCAAGCCGTCGAAGGTACTCTGTTCTGCCAGGCACAGTCGGGGTTTGCGGCCCTGAGATCGGGCCCAGAAACGCTGACCTTGGAGTTTCGCGACTTCACCGGAGCGAGGCTCTATCGAGCGGCGATCCCGCGCCAAAACGCCGTCATCGGCAAGGCCGCGTGAATCGATCGGCGGCGAGCCGTGGTTTCGAAATCATGGTTGCCGCGCCGAATTAAACGGAGGCGTATCGGTTCGGAGTTCCCGGTTCTGCGCACCAGATGATGAGCAAAATCCACCCGATGATGGGCACGAAATAGAGAAGCTGCCACCACCCGCTTCGATCCGTGTCATGCAATCGCCGGGTCGCGACCGCCAGGCTGGGCAGAAATGTTGCGATCGAAAACGCCGCAGAAGCGTTGTAGCTGACGGTTTGCAGCGCCGCCGTCGCAATCAGGGTGAACAGAAACCACCACCAAAATTCCGGCCGCGATGCGCAGCCCTTGAAGTCGGCGTACTTGGTGAAACAGATTTTTATCGCGTCAATAAAACTCATTTTGGGCCCATCGCGGCGGATGATGCAACGCATCGAGCATTCATCATGACCGCGCCGTCCCGAGGTATCAAGGCCCACGCCCATGGGCGCGTATCAACTGGGTTGCCTGGACCGCAAGTAGGCCTTGGCCCGCCCGGCCTCGCGGCACAATTGCTCCTCCAACTCGGCCAATTGATCGATCGCGCCGGCCCGTGCGGCCGCTTCGAGCCGGCCGGCGGCCGTGCTGGCCGATTCCGCACGAATATTCGCGCTGGAGCCCTTGTACGAATGCGCGGCGCGCCCCACTGCCGCCATATCGCCGCGGCTGATCGCATCCCTAATGTCCCGCAGCGTTGCATCACCGGAGTCGATGAACAACTGCACCAATTCCTGCGCGAACCCGTCCTCGCCGTCCGCCATGGTCATCAGATGCTGCCAGTCCACCGGGTCGGCGCCGGGATCGGGCTGCGATGCGGGGCACGCGAGATGCTGCGCGATGATCTCGCTCAATCGCCGGCGATCGAGCGGTTTGGTCAGGTAATCGTCCATTCCGGCCTCGCGGCATTGCCTGTCCGCACCCTTCATCGCATCAGCCGTCAACGCAATGATCGGAATTCGGCCGGCTCCGCCCTCGCGCAAGCGGATTTCCCGCGCCGCCTGGTACCCGTCCATCACCGGCATCTGGCAGTCCATCAAGATCAGGTGATATTGCCCGGACTCCCACGCGGTCACCGCCTCCGCGCCGTCGTTCACGATGTCGACCCGGCAGCCCATTTTCTCCAGTGCGCCGCGCGCCACTTTCTGATTCACCAAATTGTCCTCGGCCAGCAGGATGCGCCGATCGCGGGACGTCTCTCGGTTCAATCCACCAATCACGTTCGGGCGGGTGCGCTCGTACCACTGGGCCGCATCCACGGACATGACGCGATTCAAGCACTCCTGCAGATCGCGATGCGATACCGGCTTGAGCAGATGGGCTGCAATTCCCAGCTTCGCGAGATCCTCGGCATTGCCAATTCCGCGAACGGACATCAGCAATACCAGCCGGGTAGCCTTGAAGCGCTCCATACTTGCTATCCGCGCGCCGAATTCAAGGCCGTCACACCCGGGCATCAGGTGATCGAGCAATGCAAGAGCGAATGGTGATCGACTGCTGAGGGCGCCTTCGAGCGCCTGCTGCGCGTCCTCGGCGTTGCCGACCCAGGTTGGGTTCATCCCGAGGTGCTGCAGCTGACGGCTCAATGCCTGGCCGTTGGTGGCGTTGTCTTCGACGATCAACACGCGATGGTTCTCGAGGATCCCGCCATTGAATCGCTGCGCCTCCGGCCGGCGCGACGAAGTGCCGAAGCGGGCCGTGAACCAGAATGTCGATCCGACGCCCTCGGTGCTTTCGACCGCCGCTTCGCCATCCATGAGCTCGACCAGACGGCTCACGATCGACAATCCCAGGCCCGTGCCGCCGTAACGGCGCGTCGTCGATGCGTCGATCTGCGAGAACGGCTGGAACAGCGCAGCGGCGCGATTCGCCGGAATACCGATGCCTGTATCGCGCACCTCGCAGCGGATGGTCGTGCACAGCGCGTCGGTGGACACCAGCCGGATGTCGATCGACACCTCGCCTTGGCGGGTGAACTTGATCGCGTTGTTGCCGAGATTGAGCAACACCTGACGCAGGCGGCCTGGGTCGCCGAGCAGGCGATCCGGCAGCAACGGGTCGACGCTGGTGATCAGCTCGAGCCCTTTGGCATGGGCTTGAATGGCCAGCAGATGCGCGGCATCGTCCAGAATGCCGCGCAAATCGATGTCGATCCGCTCGAGATCGAGTTTGCCGGCTTCGATCTTGGAGAAGTCGAGGATGTCGTTGATGATGGTCAGCAGGCCGGCGGCGCTGTCGCGGATCGTTTCCAAATGATCGCGCTGCGTCCGGTCGAGTTTGGTATCCAGCAACAGTTCCGTCATGCCGATGACGCCGTTCATCGGCGTGCGGATTTCATGGCTCATGTTGGCCAGGAACTGCGACTTCGCCTCGACCGCGAACTCCGCCCGGTCCTTGGCCTGCAGCAGCTCGCTGTTGGCCCATTCGAGATCCCGCGTGCGCTTCGCCACTTGCTCGCTCAGTGCGCCTGCCAATCGCCGGAGGCGGCCCACGCGCAGTCGGTACCAGGCGCCCGCCACGGCCACGACCGCCAGTCCGCACAGCAGGTCGAACCAGAGCGTTTGATGAAAACGCGGCTTCAGAGTGAAGTGGATGTTCGCGCCGGTTTCGTTCCACACACCGTCATTGTTGCTGGCAATGACGCGAAATGAGTATGTACCCGGAGGCAGCCGGGTGTAGTAGGCAGTGCGGCGATTCCCTGCATCGATCCAATCCTTGTCGAAGCCCTCGAGCCG
>DATLVV010000601.1:0-2634 GCA_035577165.1 Steroidobacteraceae bacterium
GACGATGCGCCACTCCCTGTAGGGCCCGTCCTACCCTTGCGGCGTCGAGTGCCGGTGAAATGCTTCGAGTGCGGCGCGGCCGGCGGGCCCGAGTAAACCCGGTCGCGCAGGCACGATGTGCAGCGACACATTGCGCGAGCCGCCGATCGCGAGCGGCAGGCGGCGCAACGACCCACTCTGGAGATGTTCGGCAAGCAAATGTTCGGGCAGCCACGCATAGGCGAGACCGGCAAGCAGGGTCGCAAGAGACGCTTCCATGCTGCTCACCGTGAACCGCCGTTCGGCACCGAGCCATCCCTCATCCCGAGGATGCGTGGTTCCCGAATCGCGAACCACGGCTTGTACATGGCGCACCAGATCGTCGGTGGTCAGCGGCCGCTCGATCTGAAACAAGGCGTGATCGTGACGAGCCACGGCAATGAACTTCACATCCAGCAGCCAGTCGCCGAGAAACCCCGGGGGCACGCGGCTGGTCACGACAATGTCGGCGCTGCCGGCGGTAATTGCCTCCTCAGCGCCGGACAGCACTACATCGGCGAGCTGGATTTGTGTGCCGGGACAACTTTGCTGCAGCTCCGCAATGATGCCGAGCAACTGCAGCCGCGGGTACGCCGCATCCACCACCAGCATGAGATCCGATTCCCACCCTTGCTGCAGAATCCGCGCCAGCTGTTCCAGGGTGTCAAGGTCCTTGAGCAGAGGCCGAGCGCGCGCCAGCAGAGTGTGCCCGTGCGGGGTCAGCACGGATTTTCTTCCTTCGATCACGAGCAACGGCAGCCCCAGCGATTCCTGCAGCCGCGCCACCGCGTAGCTCACCGCCGACTGGCTTCGATTGAGGGTCTGCGCAGCCTGGGCGAAACCACCGGTGTCGACCACCGCCGCCAGAACCGCCCACTGCTCCAGGCTTGTTTTCGCAACCGCCGTGGTCATATTCGATAACCTGATCAATAACCTCTGAATATTGCGCTTTTTTATTCACGGTTTCGACCCTATTCTCCTGTTCCAGGAGGTTCCCATGAACGACATCAGACGCAGCAACGAAAGAGGCTTTGCCGATCACGGTTGGCTCAAATCCTTTCATACTTTTTCATTCGCCGATTATTTCGATCCCGAACATGTGGAATTCGGGCCTTTGCGCGTGATCAACGAGGATCGTGTAAAGGCGGGAGCGGGTTTCGGCACTCACAGTCATCGCGACATGGAGATCATCAGTTATGTGCTGGCGGGCGAGCTTGCGCACAAGGACTCGATGGGCAATGGCTCCATCATCAAGCCCGGCGACGTGCAACGCATGAGCGCGGGGACGGGAGTGCGGCACAGCGAGTTCAACCCAAGCTCCAGCGATCCTGTGCACTTCCTGCAGATTTGGATCCAGCCGGCCGAGCGCAACATCGCGCCGAGCTACGAAGAGAAGCGTTTCCCGGCCGAGGAGAAGCGCGGCCGCCTGCGGCTCATCGTTTCACCGGACCGCGCCGCCGGGTCGCTGCTGATCCACCAGGATGCCCGGGTCTATGCCGGGCTGTTCGACGGCAATGAGCATGCGCAGCTCGACGTGGCGCCCGGAAGACGCATCTACCTGCACGTGGCGCGCGGCTCGGTGACGGCGAACGGCAGCGTGCTCGACGCCGGCGACGCTCTGCGGGTCACCGACGGCACGTCGCTTGTCCTGAGTCAGGCCCATGATGCCGAGGTGCTGGCGTTCGACTTGCCGGGTGAACCTGCGTAGACGGCTCTGCCCGGCCGGCTAGGCTATGGGCGCGCCGTTTCCGCCGCGGACGGGCGGCGCGCCCAATACCAGTAGAACGGCAGCCCGGCCGCCAATACGGCGACCCCCCGCAGCGCCTCACGGGGTGCGGCGACAAAGGTGTTCACCAGCAGCGCGGCCGTAACCAGCAGGAAGATCATCGGAATCAGGGGATAGCCGAACGCGCGGTACGGCCGCGGCGCGTCCGGCATCTTTTTCCGAAATACGAACAAAGCCGCGGTCATGAGGCCATAGAACAGCCACGAAGAAAAAATCACCGAGTCGGTCAGCGTGTCGTAAGTGCCGGAGAGTGCCAGAATGCTGGCCCACGCGGCCTGCGCCAGGATGGCGCGAACCGGTACATTCGTACGCGGCGACAGCCGCACCAGAGCACGGAAGAACAACCCGTCGCGTGCCATGGCGAACGGAATGCGGGAATTGGCAAGCACGCTGGCATGCAACGCGCCAAATGAAGAGATCATGAGCGCCACGGCCGTCATCGACACTGCAATCGGCCCGAGAAATCGCTGCATCACCTGGGTCGCGACCGACGAACTCGCCGGTACGCTGGCGATCTGCACCGGGGTCAGGGCATAGAAGTAAGCGAGGTTCACCAACAAGTACAGGGCGGCCACCGCCAGCGTGCCGCCGACGAAGGCGCGCGGCAAATTGCGCTGTGGATCGCGCACCTCCCCGGCCAGAGGCGCCACATTTTGCCAGCCGTCGTAGGCCCACAGGGCGCCGAGCATCGCTGCGCCGAAACCCGCGATTCCACCACGCGCGCTGCCTGCCACGCCTTCGCACGTACCCGCGAGACCGGACTCGCTCAAGTGCGACCAGTCGCCCGCGGCAAACACAAAGGCGCCGATCCCGACGCCGAGCACCAAGCC
>DATLVV010000602.1:0-2491 GCA_035577165.1 Steroidobacteraceae bacterium
CCAATGGAGTGCGCGGCAATCATGTGCACCGCACGGCCGTGGAAACCACCAGCGTGGCGGGACCCTGTCTGGTCCGACTCAAGGAGGACGGGGTGATCCGGGATCTCGAGGTGCCGAGCGGTGAGATCTGGCGGCTGACCATTCCGCCGGGAGTAGTGCATGCCTTTCGCAATACCGGTGAGGCGGTGATGGTATTGGTATCCTTCAGCACCAATCTGCACGACCCGACGGGCGGGGATACGCAGAGGGAACCGATTCTCTAGAGCGCGGCAAGGATCAGCCATGAGCAGTGCATTCACGCCCACACGAACGCGAATCACCACGAACCGCTATCAAATGATGGTGGCCCGAGGCGTACTGACCAAATACGATCGAATCGAATTGATTGAAGGCGATATGCTTGATATGGCGCCGATTGGCCTCAAGCATGCTCGCCGCCGCGGAGACGGTTGTGCCCCAGGCGTTGCCCGGCATCAACATTATCGTCGGAGAATTATTCGACTAAGGCTCTCAGCATTTCATCGATTCGAGTTCATGGCCGCGCTTGAAGTCACGGATGTGCTTTTCCATCCAGATTCGTGCTTGTTCGCTGCGCCGCAGCTTGATGGCGTGGGCGATTTTGTCCTGCGCCGCTTGAATGCGTGCCCGCGCCTGCGGTACCCGGTCGATCATGCGGGTGAGGGTGGGGGCGAGCAATAAATTGAGCGGCGCCTGCGACAGCGCCAGCACCTGATTGCCGCTCGCCGCCGCGACCGCCGTGAAGAAGTCCACCACCGCAGCCACGGCCGCCGTGGTGTCGGCCACCTCGCGCTTGAAGCGGGCGCCGGCGCGCACCAAGGCTTGCAGCTGCGCCGGAGTGCGGCGCGCCGCCGCATATTGGGCGGCCACCGGCTCGATCGCCATCATCGCCTCCCAGAGCTCGAGAAAAGTGACGTCGTGCAGCGCCAATGCGCGGCTCACCCCGGAGCTCACCCTGCGCGGTTCCGGGCGGGTCACACGCAGCCGCTTCTCGCCGCGCACGCGGCCCAATAAACCATGTGTTTCGAGCTCGCGAATTGCCTCGCGAATGGTCGAACGATTGACGCCGAACTGCCGCGCCAGATCCGTTTCAGAGGGCAGCGGATCGCCGGTACGCAGTGAGCGGCCGACGATGCGCTGCTCGATGACATTGGCGATTTGGCGGTAGGCCGGATGATCGTCGAGAGGTACGAAAAGATCGGCCATCAGGCAAGCTCCTAGCCTTCTCCAAACAGTTCGCGGCCGATCAGCATGCGGCGGATCTCGGAGGTTCCGGCGCCGATTTCATACAATTTGGCGTCGCGCAGCAGCCGGCCGGTCGGATAGTCATTGATGTAGCCATTGCCGCCGAGCAGCTGGAGGGCGTCCAACGCCGCGCGCGTCGCGGACTCGGCGCAGAACAGGATGCAGGCGGCGGCATCCTTGCGGGTGGCGTCGGCGCGATCGCAGGCCGCCGCCACCATGTACGCGTAGCTGCGGCAGGCATTGAGAGAGACGTACATGTCCGCAAGCTTGCCCTGCACGAGTTCGAAGCTGCCGATGGGCTGGCCGAATTGACGCCGCTCGCGCACATAGGGCACGGCTACGTCGAGCGCGGCGGCCATGAGGCCGAGGGGCCCGCCGGACAGCACCACCCGTTCATAGTCCAAGCCGCGCATCAGCACGTTGACGCCGCGATTTTCCTCGCCCACGAGGTTGGCGGCGGGCACTTCGCAGCCGTCGAACACCAATTCGCTGGTGCTGGAGCCGCGCATGCCGAGCTTGTCGAGCTTTTGCGCCGGGGTGAATCCCTTGAAGTCCTTCTCGATGATGAAGGCGCTGATGCCGCGTTTGCGCGCATCCGGACTGGTTTTCGCGTACACCACCAGTACGTCGGCTTCCGGCCCATTGGTGATCCACATCTTGCGGCCGTCGAGCACGTACCGATCGCCGTGCTTGGTGGCGCGCAGCTGCATCGACACCACGTCGGAACCGGCGCCGGGCTCGGACATGGCAAGCGCCCCCACATGTTCGCCGCTGAGCAGCTTGGGCAAGTATTTGCGTTTCTGAGCATCGGTGGCATTGAGCGCGATTTGGTTCACGCACAGATTCGAATGCGCGCCGTAACTCAAGCCCACCGCGCCGGAAGCGCGCGAGATTTCCTCCATGGCGACGGTGTGGGCGAGGTAACCGAGGCCGGCGCCGCCATAATCGGGACTCACCGTCATTCCCAACAGCCCGAGCTCGCCGAATTCGCGCCACAGGTCCCGGGGGAAGACATTGCTGCGGTCGATCTCGTTGGCGCGCGGCGCGATGCGCTCCTCGGCGAAACGCTGCACCTGCTCGCGCACCGCATCGATGACTTCGCCGAGCCCGAAATTGAATTCGCGGTAAGCAGCATTGGCCATTCAGCTACCCCCCATTGTCATCTTACCCCAAATCGTTGGATAATCGGATTGTCGGACAATTCTGCCACTCTTGAGGCAACAAAGCC
>DATLVV010000603.1:0-2097 GCA_035577165.1 Steroidobacteraceae bacterium
CAGATCCAAGGAAACATCGCGGAATGCAAGGCCAAGGTAGTCGAGCTCCGCCACTTTGAGTCTTGCCGAACGCAGATAGTCCGCCAATGGCTTGGCGTTCTTCTCGGCGGGCTTGAGCCGCAGCCATCCCGCCAGATCCAATCGCCCGACCGATCCGCCGACGTTGACCATTTGCGCGTCGCTCGAACCGGATTCGCCCCCGCCGAAGGTCAGCGCCAAACGTGCGAGACGCATGCCTTTGGCGTCGGGATCGAGCGCGAAGGAGCCGTTGAGCACCGCTCCCAGGCCCACGCGTCCTTGGGCGCCGCCGCCGGCCGGCCATTGCAGGTCGAGCCATGACGGCAGCGGGGTATCCGCCGCCTTATCGAGCGGAGCCGGCAGCTTGATCTCGAGACCGACCAGGGAGCTGCTGAGGCGCAGGCTACGCTCACGATTCGGCTCGGGGGCCATTTTCAGCACGCCGCGCCAGTCGCTCTGGCCGCCGATCGATATGCCGGACGGCAGCGACATCGCCGCGCGCAGTCCCTCGCCGGTCATCGTGCCGCGAAAATCAAGCTGCGTGCGGGTCACGGGGCGGTTGCGCGGAGCCCTGGCTTGCATCTGAAAGGTCCCGCCCAGCACCCGGCCGCGCACCTCGGCGCGGGCCACTTGCGCCCCGTCGATGTCGAAGTCACCGTTCAAATCGGTGGCCATGGCCGTCGATCCGGTTCGATTCAGCGTCACTCCCCCCAACTCCCCGTGAACCAGCACGCGCCGGTGTACGAAATCCTTGAACGGCAGAAACAAATTCACTTTGGTTTGCAACGGCCCCTGCGCCTCGACGCCGGAAAACACATGTTCCGCCGCGGCATCGAGCGGCGTGGCGCGCATGAACCCGAGCGCGTCGCCGGCATCGCCGCTCGCATTGATATGAATTTCCAGCTCGCCGGTTTTGAAATCGGCAAAACGCGCCTCAGCGGATTCGACGGGAATATTGGCAATGCGTCCGGACACAAAGCGTGCGGTCAATCCCTCATCGTGGAATTCCGCGCGCGCGGCCAGATTCTCCACCCGCGGCCAGCCCTCGCGGTAATCCAGGGTCATGCCGTCGAGAGCACAGCGGGCGAGAAACACTCCGCTGCCGTCGCGAAACGGGAATTGTTTAATGGGTCCCCGCAACACTACATCCGCGCGCGACAGGCGACCGGCCACGAATGCTCGATCCAGCCAGGCCAGCGCCGGCGGACGTAGCTGCGCTCGCGGCAGATAATTGCGCGCATTCGACACGTTGCCGTTCTCCACGACGGCGGCCAGCGTCAATAGCGGCGAGGTGCCGTCGGCCGGCACCGTCCAAGCCACCTTGCCGTGAACGCTTGCGTCGCGATTCTTCATCTCCCAGTCCGGCGTGGCGATCAACAACGCATCGGCGGTGCGGCGCCAGTACAACGTTGCTTTCAGCATGTCCAGGGGCACCGCCTGGGGAAATTGCAGGGGCCAGCTGAACACGGCGGTGCGCGTGTCGATCGCGACCTGCCCGCCGGTCTCGCTACCCGCGATCGTTCCGCTCAAGCCGCGCAAGCCGGGCGCCCGGCCCACCGGCGCGAATCCGACGTCGCGGAATTTCGCCTTGACCTGCAGCTGCCAGGGGTGGCCCACCGCGTCGCGAATCATCGCTACGGAGGTATCGATCCACTCTCCGGTCGGTGCAATCTCGCGCAGCCGGTCGCGAACCTCCTTTTGCGGCAACAATCCGCCCAGCGGCAACAGGGTATCGGCGCGCAGGTAGGTTGCGCTCGCGCGCAAGTCCAACAAACCCGCCTCGCTGCCGCGCCAGCTTGCATCGAATTGCGAGTCAGGGTCGCGGCGCCCGGCACGCACCGTGCGCACCCGCCGGCCGGCGAGAGTCCATCGGTCGCCGGCATGTGTGAGGTTCAACGCCCCGCTGATCTTCTCGAACTTTGCGCTCGGACCATCGCTAAGTTCGGTTGCCACCCCCTGCGCGGCGAAATCAAGGTCCGCGTGCGCAAGAATCCGCCCCGTACCGCCCGCGGTCAGCGAGAACGCGCCGCTGCCGGCGTCGAGGCGGTTCAGATACTCCGGCAGCAGCAGGCGCCATCC
>DATLVV010000604.1:0-3287 GCA_035577165.1 Steroidobacteraceae bacterium
CGCTCGGCGCGGATTCGACCGAGCCTTGGAATCTGCAATTCGACCGGCTGCACTTTGACGTGGCGGCAGGCCCCGAATCGCCGCAAGGCGCCGCCGCAGCCGAGAGCCCAAGCAGCGATGCGGATCCGCGTGCGATGCCGAATATCACCTTTCACGCTGCGAACGTCGAATGGGGTGAGCGGCAGGTCGGCGACGTACAAGGGACGCTGGTCAAATTGGACGACGGCATCAGCCTAACGCAGCTGATCGTGGCCGGCGATAGTTTCAACGGCAGCGCGATAGGTGATTGGCGCGGCAAGGCTCCGGGTCAGGGTCACCTCGTAGGAACGCTGAACAGCAGCGATGTCCAGGAGACCATCAGGCAGCTGGGCTACATTCCAGTGATCGAGGCCAAGACAGGACGCATGGATTTCGACCTGAGCTGGGCCGGCCCCCCCAGCGGCGAGAACCTGAGTCAGGCGGCCGGGCATCTGCAGTTTGCGCTCGACAAGGGCCAGGTCGTCGGCCTCAAACCGGGCGCCGGCCGGGTATTCGGTCTTACCAGCGTCGCTGCGCTACGCAGGCGGTTGGATTTGGATTTCAGCGACCTGACGGACAAGGGTCTGGCATTCGATACCGTCCGGGGCGACTTCAATTTGCGCGACGGCAACGCCTACACCGAGAACCTTTTGGTCAAGGGGCCGGCCGCGGAAATTGGCCTCATTGGTCGGGTGGGCTTGAAAAACAAGGATTACGACCAAACTGCGGTAGTTACCGGCAGCGTGAGCAATTCGTTGCCGCTCGCGGCTCTGGCCGGCGGACCCGTGGTGGCCGGGGCAGTGCTTGTTTTCACCCAAGTGTTCAAACAGGAGCTGAAGGGTCTGGCACGAGGGTATTATCGAATTACGGGCAATTGGGATAATCCAACTGTCGAACGAATCAAGAGCGCAGACGCGGCGGCCGCGGCTGCCGAGGTGCCGAAATAAATGGGCAAAGTTGCCGCCGTACAAATGACCTCGAGCCACGTCGTCGCAGACAATTTGACTGCTGCGGGGGAATTGCTGCGCCAAGCCAAGGACTTGGGCTGCGATATCGCCTGTTTGCCGGAGAACTTTTCGTTCATCGGTCTGCACGACGCCGACAAGGTGCAGGTCGCGGAGCCGGACGGCGAGGGCGTCGTGCAATCGTTCTTGAGCGATACGGCCCGAAAACTCAAGATGTGGATTCTGGGCGGCACCATCCTCATCCGCAGCAAAACCGATCGCCGCGTGGCGAATGCATCGCTATTGATCGATGCGGCCGGCAAACGGGTGGCACGCTATGACAAGATACATCTGTTCGACGTCACCATTCCCGGCCGGGATGAGCAATACCGCGAGTCGACCCATGTCGCACCCGGGCGCGAGACGGTGATCGCCGACACGCCCGTGGGCAAGCTCGGACTCTCGGTGTGCTACGACATGCGATTCCCCGAGCTCTACCGTCAACTCGTGGCGCGCGGCGCCGAGTGGCTGGCGATGCCCGCGGCGTTCACCGTGCCGACCGGCCACGCCCATTGGGAGACATTGCTGCGCGCCCGGGCAATCGAAAATCTATGTTATGTGGTGGCGCCGGCCCAGACCGGCACCCACAGCAGCGGCCGGGAAACCTATGGCGATTCCCTCATCGTCGATTATTGGGGCCAGGTGCTGTCGCGATTGGCGAAGGGCAGCGGAGTGATAACGGCGGACATCGATTTGGCCAAGGAGGCCGATACGCGCGCGCGCTTCCCTGCACTCGACAACCGGCAGTTGGGGTTCACTTGAGCGAGCCCATGTTCGATGTGGCCGAAAAAATGATTCTGGCCCCGTCCGGTCTGGACGAAGTCCGATTGTCGACGGTGCTCGGCGCGGTCATGAGCCGCGGGGTGGACTACGCCGATCTGTATTTTCAATTGTCGCGCGAGGAGTCCTGGTCCCTCGAGGACGGCATCGTCAAAGAAGGCTCCCACAGCATCGAGCAAGGGGTCGGTGTGCGTGCCATCAGCGGCGAGCGGACTGGGTTCGCGTACACCGACGAAGTCCTGCTGCCGGCGCTGCTCGAGGCTTCCGAGGCGGCACGCGCCATTGCGCGCAGCGGCGGACGGAACGCCGTAAAGGCGTGGCAGCGTCCTGTGACGCACCGACTGTACTTGCCCATCGATCCCCTGGATGCGATACGCGATGAGGATAAGGTAGCCTGGCTGATGCGCATCGACGCCGACACACGTCGCATCGACCCGCGAGTCAAACAAGTGATGGCGTCGCTGGCGGCGATCCACGAAGTCATCCTGGTCGCGACCAGCGACGGCACATTGGCGGCGGACGTAAGGCCCTTGGTGCGGCTCAATGTTTCCGTCATCGTCGAGCAAGGCGGCCGCCGCGAGCAGGGTTATAGCGGCGGCGGGGGGCGCTTCGGTCTGGACGAACTATTGCGCGGCGACGAGCCTTTTGCGCATGGTCGCGAGGCAGTGCGCCAGGCGCTGGTCAATCTCGAGGCCGTGGCCGCGCCCGCCGGTTCCATGACGGTGGTGCTCGGTCCGGGCTGGCCCGGCATCCTGCTGCATGAGGCCATCGGACACGGCTTGGAGGGCGATTTCAACCGCAAGGGTACCTCCGCGTTCTCGAATCGTATCGGGCACAAAGTGGCCGCCGACGAAATCACCGTCGTCGACGACGGCACACTGGACCGGCGGCGCGGCTCCCTGAATGTGGACGATGAAGGCACGCCGACGCAGTGCACGACGCTGATCGAGAACGGCGTGCTGCGCGGCTATATCCAGGACAAGATGAATGCCCGCCTGATGGGCATGCCGGCAACCGGCAACGGCCGCCGCGAGTCGTTCGCGCACATGACCCTGCCCCGTATGACCAACACCTACATGCGTGCGGGCAGGCGCACGCCGGAGGAAATCATCGCTTCAGTGGACAAGGGCCTGTACGCCGTCAATTTCGGCGGCGGGCAGGTCGATATTACCTCGGGCAAATTCGTATTCTCGGCCAGCGAGGCGTACTTGATCGAGAACGGCAAGATCGGCGCACCGGTCAAGGGTGCGACGTTGATCGGCAATGGCCCGGATGTCCTGCAGCGGGTCAGCATGGTCGGCAACGATTTGAAGCTCGACGGCGGGGTCGGTACTTGCGGGAAGGAAGGCCAATCGGTGCCGGTCGGAGTCGGCCAGCCCACCTTGCGCATCGACGCGCTCACGGTCGGCGGCACGGGCTGACTCAGATCCGCAGCGATTTCTCAGCGTTCGCGCCGCTTTGGATCATTCCGAGCGCACCACGGCG
>DATLVV010000605.1:0-2242 GCA_035577165.1 Steroidobacteraceae bacterium
GGATGTCCTTCGGCCAGCAACACGTAGGGGGTAAGTTCGGCGAGGCGCTCCGTCCGCAGATCATCGCCCAGCCGCCAATCGTGGAGCAGCGCAATTTCGGTGTCGTTGCGCCGCAGGCTCGCAACCAGATGCTCATGATCGGCTTCCACCAACGTCAAGGCGATTTCAGGATGCAGCTTGGTCAAGCGCGCCACCAACGCGGGAAGGATGTACGGCGCGAGCACTTGATCGCAGCCAACCGCCAGCGCCCCCGCCGCCGCGCCGTGACGCGGCGAGCGCCGCTGATGAAATCGCCGCGGCACACCGTAGGCGCGATTGGCATAGATCAACGGCGCGCCGACGCCGGCCACGAAGATATCCTGCACCGAACCGAATACCACGAAGTGCGACCCCACGCGCTCACTGGCGATGACGCGGCAGTCGAACGCGACCAACGAATCCACCACCCGCGGCGCGCCGGTCAGCTGCGTGGTCCAGTGCGCACAGTCGAATTTAGCCGCGCCATGTGCGCCGCTGCGCCCGGCAAAATTGTCCGAGATATGCGCCTGGTCGTCGCGCAGCACATTGACGCAAAACACGCCGTTCTCGAGCACCGCCGCAACCACCGGACTCAAATGATGGATGCACACCAGCAGCGTCGGCTGCGGCGTGTCCGCCGAGACGGATACCATGGCGGACACGGTCACCCCGTGGCGCCCGGCGACGCCGTCGGTGGTCACCACATTGACCGTGGCGGCGGCATAACTCATGCCGTGCAGGAATTGCTGCCTCAGGGCGCGATCCACTGCTGTCGGCGGCAATTCATCCGGCGTGCCACTCACATTGCCGCTCCCTGAAAGAATCACCCATGATCGCTCATTCGCCCGCCGGTGTTCCAGCAACACCCAAGCGGCGGTGGCAAGCGTTTGACAAGCCCCGGGGCAGTGCGTACATTTCTGCGCCTCGCGTAAGGTGGTCATCTTGCCCAGGTGGCGGAACTGGTAGACGCGCTGGTTTCAGGTACCAGTGGAGCAATTCGTGGAGGTTCGAGTCCTCTCCTGGGCACCACAAATTCTAAACGACTGATTTTTAAGCGAATTCAGTGAGGATAAAGGTCTATCATTTCGTCGGCCGGCGGGCTGCTGACAGACGTCGCCTTGATGTACGCGTTTCGCTCGGCATCTATCGCACGGTCGACCAGTGCATCGCGCTCCGCGCCGGTCACCGAGGCCAACTCCGGCCATTCGAGCAGAACCCTCAATTTTCTACATAGCGGACATTGGAACGAATCTTCGAGGGACCGAATGAATTGCGTCGGAACCACACCGCCACTTAACTCGGAAACCTCAACTCCCGCTCAATCGCCTGGAAGCGCGGCTCTTTGCGCAAGGGATCCAGGAGCGGGTCGGTCTTCAGATACTCCAGGCCCGAATCCCGCAGCCGCAGCGCCGTCTCGAGCCACTCGAGCGCCTGGGCTCGATTGCCCCACTGCGCATAGATCGTGGCGTCCTGATAGGCTGGGGCGTCGCCGAAGGCTGCCGTCAATTTCGCAAGGACAGCTTCCGCATCGGCGTGCCGGCCGAGCTTGTCATAGATCACCGCGAGGCACCATTGGCTCACCCAGTGGTCCGGCTTCGTCTCGCATGAGGCGCGCGCGCTCTTAAGATCCCCGAGCCCGTAATAGGCGAGCCCGCGCTCCCCGTAGGTCGTCTTAAAGTCGGGGTAAAGAATGATGACCTCTGCGAAAGCCGCCACCGCCTCTTGATAGCGGCGGGCCGCATACAGCGCCTCGCCGAGCGCAAAATGGCTTCCGCGAGCGAGCGGGTCGAGCACGACCGCGCGGCGGGTGGCCGCAACGCCCGCATCGAAGTGCCCTATGAGGGCTGCAAATCGGCCGCTTCTTCGCGAGACCTCTGCATTGCCCGGCGCGAGCGCAAGAGCGCGCTCGTACGCTTCACCCGCCTGCGTGAAGTCGAGGGTGTCTTCCGAAACGTACGCCAATGCGAGGTGACCCTGGGCCAGATCCGGCGCCAGCGCGAGCGCCTGGCGCGCATCCGCCTGCGCCTTGTCAAAGCCTTCACGCGCCGCCGCCGCGGGCTCGGCCTCCTGGGCGACGCCGGAAAGGGCGATCGATCGGGCTGCGAACGCGAGGGCATAGTGCGGATCGAGACGAATCGCTTCCGTGTATGCGGCAATCGCGGCGGGGAGGTCTTCGGTGTCGCGAATCGAGTTCACCGCTTTGGCCCCGCGCAGATACGCATCG
>DATLVV010000606.1:0-6690 GCA_035577165.1 Steroidobacteraceae bacterium
GTAGAGCAGACCGGCCGCCAACGACTCATCGTCGCCCGGCGTGCGCATGGTCGTGCCGAACGACAGGGGTTCGGGTCCGAGCGACGGATGGTGCAGCAGGAACTCGAGCGGAGCCTCGACCGCAACCCGATCCTCCTTCGGAGTTTGGCTGCCGGCGCTCGAACGCAAAATATGCACCGTGAGCGTCCCACTCGGTGTGGACAGCGGCGCCGCCGGTGAGGCAGCAGGAGTCGCTATTTCAGAGTCCGCCGTGCCCATGGTATTGCGACCTTTTGCTCAATTTACCCGCCAATGATACCGTTCTGAGTCCTGGCCGCGCCAATAAAGGGGACCCAATATGTCGAAATCAGATGACCTCAAGGCCCGTAAAGCCGCGGCGGTGCCCGCCGGCGTGGGCACCCGGGGAATTTACGTCGCCAAGGCGGAGAACGCCGAGATTTGGGATGTCGACGGCCGCCGATTCATCGATTTTGCCGCGGGTATCGCCGTGCTCAATACCGGGCACCGTCATCCGCGAGTCATGGAGGCCGTTGCGCGGCAGGCTCAGGCCTTCGCGCATACCTGCTTCCATGTCGCGCCCTATGAGTCCTATGTGCGCCTGGCTGAGCGGCTCAACGCGCTGGCGCCCGGCGATTTCGCGAAAAAGACGCTATTTTTGAATTCGGGCGCCGAGGCGGTGGAAAACGCCGTCAAAATTGCCCGCTACTCCACCAAGCGTTCGGCAGTGATCGCATTTTCCGGCGGTTTTCACGGCCGCACGCTCATGACCATGGCGCTCACCGGCAAAGTCATGCCGTACAAGCGCGGCTTTGGCCCGTTTCCGGCCGAGGTGTATCACGCAGAATTTCCGCATCCCTACCACGGCATCAGCACCGAACAGGCGCTCGCCGATTTGGATCGGCTGTTTCACGGCGACGTCGATCCGAAATCGGTGGCGGCCATCGTCATCGAGCCGGTCCAGGGTGAGGGCGGTTTCAATGTGGCGCCTTTCGAGTTCCTGCGCGAATTGCGCCGGCTATGCGATGAACACGGCATCGTCTTGATCGCCGACGAAGTGCAGGGCGGCATGGCCCGAACCGGCAAGATGTTTTCCATCGAACACTCGGGCGTGATTCCCGATCTGATCACCGTGGCCAAGGGTCTCGGCGGAGGACTCCCGCTCTCGGGCGTGACCGGCCGGGCAACCATCATGGACGCTGCGCATGCCGGTGGCCTGGGCGGCACTTATGGCGGCAACCCGATCAGCATCGCGGCGGCGCATGCGGTGTTGGATGTGATTGAGGAGGAGAGTCTGTGTGCCCGCGCGGCGAGCGTCGGCGACAAAATGCGTGCCCGGCTGCTGGCACTCGCCAAGGAAATGCCCTGCATCGGCGACGTGCGTGGCTTGGGCGCGATGGTGGCATTCGAGTTGGTCAAGGATCCTAAAACCAAGGAACCGGATGCGGAATTGACGGCGGCGGTGCTTGCTCACGCCGAAACGCGCGGCCTGATTCTTCTGTCCTGCGGCACGGCGGCGAATGTGGTGCGGCTGCTCTCGCCGCTGACCATTCCCGATGCCGTGCTGGCGGAGGGCCTGGACATTCTCGCGGCCGCGTTGGGCGATGCCTACGGCCGGGAGTCCAAGCGCGCCGTGGCTTGACGGCCGCCCCTGAAGGGCTCAGCGCCTGAAGGTCGCGGTGATACCGATGGTGCGCGGCCGCCAGGTATAGGTATTCTCCTGCACCGACTGCACCGCGTTCGGATTGGCAGCATACGCAGGGCTATTGGCATCGGCCTGCGACAGTTGATAGTTGATGGTGGTGCGCGAGTCGAAGAGATTGTCGCAAAACACAGCGACCTGCCAGTTGCCGAAGTTGAGTCCGCCGCGAGCCGATGCGAACGATGTCGACGGCAGGGTGTAGGTCTCCGGCGAATACTGCACCGTCGCCGGATCCTGCACTCCGGCCAGCCAGTTATTGCGCGCCGCGTACTGCCAGTCCATTCGCACGAAAGCGTCGTGCGCTGCCAGCTTGAAGCTGTACTGGGCGCCGATCGCGACCGTGTACGGCGGATTGGTCCCCGGGCCGCCGTCAATGGCGGCTTCGCCGGAAATCGCATCGCCCGCCTGTACCAGCAGGGGCTTCGGCGGCGGCGTCGACTCGGTGTAGCGCGCGCTGGTGTAGCCAAGCGCCACTTCGGCGCTGAAGCCTGCGCCCAGCACCATCTCGGCCTGGAGGTCGAATCCCTTGGCGACGGCCGTGCCCAAGTTGTCGGTGAACTGCAGCCCGCAGTTGTAGGGTACGTAGACGTTCTGCTGGATGTTCTTCCACTTGATGTAGTACACGCTGGTCGCGATTCGGAAGCGCTCGCTCACGCTGTTCTTGGAGCCAACTTCGAAGCTTTGCGTGGTGTCCGAGTTGTACGTCAGCGGTGCGCCGTTGGCGTAGCCCGCCTGATTGAGGCCGCCGTCGCCGTCGCAATATCCCGGCAGGGGCGCGTTGCCGCCGCCGGGCCGGAATCCCTTGGCATAGGTGGCATAGAACAAGTTGTTGGGATCCATTTGGAAGGACACGCTGGCCTTGGGCGTGAACGAGGTCTGGTGCTGGGAAGCGCTTTCATAGTCCGGCCCGTAGTTCTCGAGGCCGTCGCCGTGATGCGAAAGATCGAACGACGTCTTGGCGTAGCGGCCGCCGAGAGTCAGTTTCCATTGATCGGTGAAGGAATACGTGGCTTCGCCGAAACCGGCGAGCTGCCGGTCGTGGACCTGGTTGTTGTTGTAGTAGATGTCGCAATCCGGAAAACTTTGCGGCGTGCCGACGCCGTTGCAGCTGTAGAAATCACCGCCAAAGTAATCGCGCGGGTCAATGGCGAACAGTGCGTTCCAGAACGGAATGATCTGCTTGTCCTGAAGCTCCTCGATGCTGGTTTCCTTCGACAGCGACCAGAACGCGCCTACGGTCCACTTCCAGCGGCTGGCATCATCGTTTGATTGCCAGCGAATTTCCTGCGTCCAGGTTTCCTGCTGGTTGGTGATGACATTGGGGGTCGCGTAGCCTGCGAATCCGGCCGGCAAGTGCACGCCCTTGGCATCGATGAGCGGATACCATGAGCAGGGCGGAACCGGGGTGGTGGAGGCCGAGCCGCACGATCCGATCAGCCAGCTCTGGCTCTGATAGTAGGCGAAGTCGTAAGACGACCCTTGGTAGCCGGTCTTCTCGTCGCGATTGTAGTAAGAGGTGTTAGAAATCAGCTGCGTCTTGCCGATGTCGGCGACGATTTTGATCGCCGGCAGGTAGTACTTGTCCGGCACCGGAATGCGCTCGGGGGTCCCGTTGTTGAACTGCCCGGCGGCGACGTTCGAATAAGCGGGCCAGTAATTCGATACGTCGTGCTTGCGCGAATTCTGATACATGATGCTGGGCGTGATTGATAGCGCATCATTGGGCTGAATCAGAAAGGCGAGGCGGGCGGCCACGGTATCCGCGCGGTTGGCGTCCTTGTCGACCACCGCCAGGGTGGTCGGGTCGACGCGGTCCATCCAGCCGCCGTCGTAGCGGTACCAGACGCTGGCGCGAAATCCGAGCACATCGTCAATCAGCGGGCCGCCATGGGCGATGCCGATTTCGTAGCTCGGTTCACCGCCACGGGTGAAGGAGACCTCGCTCTTGGCATAGGTGGACTGCCGGGTCACGCTGGGCTGCGTCATGATGTAGCGGACCGTGCCACCCTCCGAGCCGGCGCCGAACAGGGTTCCCTGGGGCCCGCGCAGAATTTCGACCCGATCCAAGTCGAAAGTCTTCGGCAGGGTGTCGTCGGGATTGAAACCCAACGCGCGCATCTGGATGGGTGTGTCGTCGATATAGATGCCTGTCGTGCCGGCGCCCCCCGATGAAGATATGCCGCGGATGCTGATGGCGTTGGTGCCCGAGGTATCGATGGACACCCCCGGGGTGAAGCGCACGATGTCCTGGAAGTCCTTGATGCCCTTCTGATCGATCATTTCCTGGCTGAACGCCGTGACGCTGATCGGCACCCGGTTGATGTTCTCCTCGCGCCGGGTCGCGGTAACGACGATCTCCTCGAGCCCGCCCGCGGCGGCGGGTTCGGTGGCGGTTGTAGCGCCGGCCGCAGTTGGTATTGCGATGCAATATACGGCACCCGCTATAAGAGTGCGTAAAAACAACATTTGCCGGGAAACACGCTGAAAGTACGGCTTTGAAGCAGTGGCTAGCATAGTATCCCCGCAATTTTATTATATGGTCAGATAACTCTCCGGACAGTAGCACCGCGCAAAATCCCGCGCAACCGGCGATGCGCCGGCAAGCAGGGCGTTTTCTCGATGATCATCGGGCGCCCGAAGGCAATGTAATCGCGGCGCCTGACGTTTTGACGTCACGCGGTGACGTCAAAACGTCAATGGGATATATGCGAGACCGTACCCGGCAGTCACGCCTCGTTCGCCATCGGACATGGCGAACGAGGCGGTCGTTGCTGAGAGACGGCTCCTAGTGCCGGTAGGTGAACGACAGGCCCATGGTTCGCGGACGGAACGTGAACTGTCGCTCGAGCCGGGAGCCGGGGCCGCCGCCGTAGTCGATTGTCCAGTTGTAGTTCGTGACCGTATGCGAGTCAGCGAGGTTGTCGACAAAGGCGGCGATCTGCAGGTCGCCGAAATTCATGCCGGCACGCGCCGAGGCAAAGTTGGTCGGTGACAGCACATAGTTCGCGGAGTCGTACTGTGACGTGGTCGGATCCTGACCCGGCGACGGCCACTTGGCCCTACCCTCGTATTCGTCGTCCACGCGGATGAACGACGCGTGATTGGCCAGCGAGAATCTGTACTCCAGGCCGATGGTCGCGGTGAAGGGCGCGCCGGGCTGACCGCTTTGACCGGTGATGGCGTCGCCACTCGATACGACGGGATCCGCGGTCGGCACCAAGCGCGAGTCCTGGGTGTAGCGGGCATCGGTGTAGCCGGTCGCGAGTTCGATCGTGAATGAGTCGGTCAGGGCAAATTCCGCCTGGATGTCCAGGCCCTTGGCCACCGCCGTGCCGAGGTTCGAGATGAACGATATCTGGCAGACCGGCGGCACCACGGTCTGCTGGATGTTGTTCCAACGGATGTAGTAGATGCTGCTCGAAATCTTGAAGCGGTTGTCGATGTTGTTCTTCGCACCCACTTCGAAGCTGTTGACGGTGTCGGAATTGAAGGTCAACGGTGCGCCGGGAATGCCGAAACTTTGGAAATCGCTGGCACAGGCGGCGTACGGCACGGGATTGTTGCCGCCGCCCGGGCGGAAGCCTTTCGCGTACGTGAAATAGTAGAGATTGCGGGGGTCGTATTGGTAGGCCAGGCTCACTTTCGGCGTAAAGGAATTCTCCGACTTGTCCGCGCCGACCGAGGTGGTCGCGTTGAACAATTGCGGACCGCCGGTGCTCGAGGTGAATGAATATTTCGAATGCGAGTAGCGCGCACCCACCGTCAATTTGAGTTGGTCGGTGAAGCCGTAGGTGCCTTCGCCAAACACGGCCAACTGCTGATCCTTGGCGTTGGTCAACAGGAAGTAGGAATCCTGCGGGTACCCTGGATCATAAGGGACGGGATTGCCATCGACGTCGGTGAAGAGATCCGTGTAGGGCACACCCGCCGTCGCCAGGGTGAGTTGGTTCAGCATCGGATCGTGAATCTGCTCTAGGTAGCGCTGCCGGTTGTCGTTGAAGAACACGCCCGTCGTCCAGATGAACCGGGCCGCCGGATCGTTCGACTGCAGACGGATTTCCTGAGTGATGTTCTGCTGGTAGTTGTCGACCGAGGCGGGCGACCGGTAATTTGGCGCGCCCGGCGGCAGGTGCACGCCGTTGTTGTCGAGCAGCAAGGGATTCAGCACCGAGTAGTCGGGCCCCAGGAATGTCTGGTAGAAACCCAGGTTGTACAGGGTGCCGTCGTAGCCGGTTTCATCCTGCCGATGATAGTAGGACGTGTTCGATATCAGTTTCGTGGCGCCGAAATCCGCTTCGATCTTGAGGGCGGGTATATAAAAGCGATCCGGGGCCGAGCGCTGCGTGGGATTCGCATTGACGAACCGGTTGCTGTCGGGATCCGAATACAGCGGCCAGTAATTCTCGACGTCGTTGCGATACCGGTCCTGGTAGTAAAAGCTCGGGGTCACGGTCAGATGCTCCGTGGCTGCCCACACCGCCGCCAGCCGCACCAGCATGGTCTCATCGAAGTTGGCGTTCTTTTGTTCGGTGGCGAGCGTCGTCGGATTGATGCGGTCGACATAGCCCCCGTCTTTTCGATACCAAACGCTGACACGCACCCCGAGGGTGCCGTCGATGACGGGCATGCCGCCGGCGACGCCCGCTTCATAGCTGGGGTCGCCGCCTTCGGTATAGGACACCTCGGCCCGGCTGTAGATGCTGGTCTTCGTGAGGCTGGGCTGAGTGGTGATGTAGCGGACCGTGCCGCCCTCGGAGCCCGAGCCGAACAGGGTGCCCTGCGGACCACGCAGTACCTCGACCCGGTCGATGTCGAATGTCTTCGGCAACGCCTCGTCCGGGTTGAAAGCGAGCGCGCGCATTTGAATGGGTGTGTCGTCAAGATAAATGCCGGTGGTGCCGGCGCCGCCGGTGGAGGCAATGCCGCGAATCGAGATGTTGTTGGTGCCTGAGTTGTCGATATTGACTCCAGGCGTGAAGCGAGCGACGTCC
>DATLVV010000607.1:0-3302 GCA_035577165.1 Steroidobacteraceae bacterium
CCGATTCTGCGGCCGGACTATGTGGTTGGCGCATTCATGGAGCCGCATTCCAAGGAGTTGGACGTACACGGCTTGCATCAGGGATTTCTCCGGGGAGCGAAGGCACGGGGGGCGCGCATCGTGGTGAACGCCGAGGTGCAATCGATCGAACGCCGCGACCGGCTCTGGTGGGTGAGGACGCCGGCAGGGACATTTTGCGCAGTAACGTTGATCAATGCCGCGGGAGCATGGGCCGATTCGGTGGCGGAATTGGCCGGGATTCGCCCCTTGGGTTTGATCCCAAAACGGCGCACCGCATTCAACGTGCCGGTGCCGGGCGACTTGGATATCCGCGCGTGGCCCATGATCAACGACGTGGGTGAGCAATTCTATTTCAAACCGGATGCCGGACAACTCTTCGTTTCACCGGCGGACGCGACTCCGAGCGCCCCGGTTGATGCTCACGCGGAGGATATCGACGTGGCGACCGGGGTCGAGCGGCTGGAACGCGCCACCACGCTGAACGTGCAGCGCATCTCGCGCGCCTGGGCAGGGCTGAGAACGTTCGCGGCCGACGCCGCGCCGGTGGTCGGGCGCGACGACGGCGTGGACGAATTTGTCTGGCTCGCAGGGCAGGGAGGCTACGGGATCAAGACCTCGCCCGCATTGTCCCGCGCCTGCGCCTCCCTGATCACAAGTAGGCGCCTGCCTGATGATCTGATACGCCTCGGTGTTGCAGCCGCCGAGCTCGCACCCGGCCGGTTGCGCGAGCGCGCTGCCAATTGCTACTACTCTTCCAACAATGCGGATATATTGACATGACCATTCAACGCCTCGAGAACGGCGCGCGCTTCTGCCGCGTATTGACCCATAACGGCATGGTGTATCTCGCCGGCATGACCGCCGACGACACCTCCGGCGACGTGGTCCAACAAACTCACGACACCCTGGCGAAGATCGAGCACTATCTGCGCATGGCTGGAACGGACAAGAGCAAACTGCTGTCGGCGCTGATCTGGCTGCGCGACATTGCCGACTTCGATCGCATGAACACAGAGTGGGACCGATGGATCGATCGATCGGCGATGCCGGTGCGGGCGACCGTGGAAGCGCGTTTGGCGGGCGATGCCTACCGTGTGGAGATCATGGTCACGGCGGCGCAGTGAATGATCGCGAACATTGCCTGCTTCCCAAGCTTCGCGAGCAATTGAGCTGTGGCCGGATGAGCCGCCGCGAATTCATCCGCTGCGCAACGTTGCTCGGGATGGCGGCCGGCACGGCGTATGCCATGGCCGGAATGGCTGCACCCGCAATGGCCGCCGGCACGTTGCCGTTCCCTGCGGCCGAGCCGGGGGCGAAGCGCGGCGGCCGCTTGCGAGTCGGCGAGATGGTGGCGAGGATGGATGACCCCGCGACCTATAACTGGAACGAAATGGGCAATCAGACGCGGCCCATTCTGGATTACCTGACCATGGTCGGCGCCGACAATGTCGTACGGCCGATGCTGCTTGAATCGTGGCTGCCTTCCGCGGATCTCAAGACGTGGACCCTGCACGTGCGCAACGGCGTCATGTGGCACAACGGCGAGGAACTCAGTGCGGAGCACGTGGCCTGGAACATTCGCCGCTGGTCCGATCCGGCCCTCGGCTCATCGAACCTCGGACTGTCGACTTTTGCAGCGTTGACCGAGTTCACCGGCGACAAGGATGCGAAGGGCAAACCGGCGCGCCGGCCGCTCAAGAACGGCGTCGAGGTGCTGGACAGCCGCACGGTGCGCCTCAACCTGGCGCGACCCGTGCTGTCGGTTGCGGAGGACTGCGGCGAATTTCCGACTTTGGTCGTGCACCCCTCGTTCAAGGCGCCGTTCTCCCGCAATCCGATCGGTACGGGGCCTTATACGCTGGCAGAGCTGCGCGTCGGCGATCGCTGCATCCTGAAGCGCATCACCAAAACCACCGACGGCAAGGATTTCCGATATTGGGGCGGCGATGTCTATCTGGACGAAATTCATTTTTATCATTACGAGCAGGAGAATCAGACCGCAGCGCTGGCATCGGGCAGCGTCGATGCCATCTACGAAGTGTCCGTCGACCAGATCGAACTGGCACAATCGATCCCGGGTGCGCAGCTGCTCTCCGTCGAAACCGCGCAGACTCTGTGTTGCCGCATGCAGGTCGACGTCAAGCCCTTCGACGACATCCGGGTACGGCGTGCCGTCGTCAAGGCCGCCGACAACGCCGCCATCAAAAGGTTGGTGTTCGGCGAGCACGGGCTGGTCGCGAACAACTTTCACGTCGCCCCGGTCCATCCGGAATACTTTCCCCTGCCGCCGGTGGTGCGCGACGTCGCCGGCGCGAGGCAGCTTCTGAAAGAGGCCGGCTACGACAAGGGGATCGATCTGAACATCGTGGTCGGTAACAACGACGGGCCGTGGCAGCAGGCCGCCTGCGAAGCGCTGCGCGACCAGCTCAAGGAAGCCGGCATTCGTCTCGCCGTCACTGTCGTGCCGGCGACCAAGTTCTGGGAAATCTGGACCAAGGTACCGTTCGGTGCCACCTCCTGGGCACATCGGCCGCTCGGAACCATGGCGTTGGCTCAGGCCTATCGGAGCGGGGCATCTTGGAATGAAAGCCACTTTTCAAGTCCTGAGTTCGACCAGGCGCTCGCGGACGCGGAGGCGACGCTCGATGTCAGCTTGCGCAAGGCGAAAATGCAGAAGGTGGAAAAGATTCTGCAGGATGCGGCCGTCGTGGTTCAGCCGTTCTGGCGGCCCGTCTTCATCCTTGCGTCGGCCAAGGTGCATGGCTACAAGGCGCATCCGGCCCGCCAAATGCAGCTATACAAGGTCTGGATGAGCTGAACCGACTCATGGGAACTCTCGTAGTCCGCCGCGCGGCTCAGATGCTGCTGATCATGCTCACGGTGTCGCTGCTGCTGTTCGCGGTGTTCGACAGCGACCAATTCCGCAAGAAGGTGGCGGTCGCCGAATTGGGTGGTTTTGGGGTGGCGACCCTGTCGGACAGCGACTACCAAGACTGGCTGCAGAAGAAGGGACTCAATCAGCCCTTCATGGCGCGCTACGGACAGTGGCTCGGCGATGTTCTGCACGGCGAACTCGGCCATTCGCTCGAGAAAGATGTCGCGGTGTCGACGCTTTTGAAGCAAAGCCTGGCGAATACCGCGGTTCTCGCGTTCTTCGTGTTCCTGATCATGATACCGGTGGCCCTGACCTTGGGCGTGCTGGCCGGGATGAACGAGGGTTCAGCTCTCGATCGAATCATCTCCTTCTTCGCGGTGTTTACGACCTCCATCCCACAAATTGC
>DATLVV010000608.1:0-2091 GCA_035577165.1 Steroidobacteraceae bacterium
ATCCCGAGCCCAAGTAGAGCAGCCCGGCCAGCAGCAAGGGAGGTCCTTGGGCTGCCAGCGGTTTCGCAAGCGGCGTGCTGAGCCCGAACAGCGCTGCTGCGCCGAGCGCTGCCAGGATCCCGCGATCGAATTTCACGGCTCAGCCTGCAGAGGCTTGTCGAGCAGGTGGTAGCCGGCGCGCGGGCGAAAGCCGTGGCGTTCATAGAAGCTGCGTGCGCGTTCATTGTCGGCCCCCAGCTGCAATTGCAGCCGCCGCAAGCCGCGCTCCGCGAGCCCGCGCTCGGCGGTGGTCACGAGCAAGGCGCCCAACCCCGCCGATCGCATGTCCTCGGACACGAAGACCTCGTCGATTTCCGCCATCAAGCCGCCGTGTTCGAGGCTCAACATGAACACCGCCACCAGATAACCGCACAATCGGCCATCGGCTTCCGCCACCCAGCACGCGCCGAGCTGCGGTGCCGAAATCAAGTTGCCCAGTATCGCCTCGATTCGCGGCCGGTCAAACCCGCCGAGGCGCTCGAACTCCCAGTAGCGCTCAGCCAGCGCTGCAATTCCCGCGACATCGGCCCTCGCCGCGAGACGCACGCGCATCTATTTGTCCGGTGCGGCCGCCTGCGCGTGGGCAGCCGCAGCCTCCTGCTGCCGCCAGGCGGCCCAGCTCTGGTCGATCAGGTAGGCGTGAATGTTGTCGACGTCCCGGTCGCTCAGGATATCGTCGAAGCGCTCCATGCCCGCCGGCGCAAGCACACCCTTCAGTACGATGTCCTTGAACGCGGCATGCAGCCCGGCATTGAGCTTGCGCAGATCAGGCGTGCTGCTCGGCCCAAACACATGGCAGCGTGAACATTCCTCGACGTACTTGATCTCGCCGGCATCGATCTGCGCTTGCGTCGCGGTCGCCGCCGGGGGCTTGGCATAGGGCTCCTCGACTCGCGCGGCCGGCGTCGGCACCGCGCCGCCGTTCAATTTGAACGCAATGATACGGTTGGTGTTTTGATACTTGCGCGCTGCGCTGCTCGGCGGGATCGGACCCACGGTAATGGCCGTACCTCCATAGCCCGCCTGCACCGCGACGAACTGCTCGCCGTTGACGGCGTAGGTCGTGGGCGCGGCCATGATGTGGCTGCCGGTCTTGATCACGTGGAGGACCTTGCCGCTGTCGGCGGCGTACACCCACAACTCGCCGCTGCCGCGTCCCTGGAACACCAGATTGCCGGCGGTCGACATCACGCCGCCGTCGTAGCCGCGAATTCCTGACGAAGTCTCGTGCTCCCACACGATCTTTTGCGCCACCGGGTCCCAGGCCCGCAGCAGTTCCCGCACCAGGTTCACCTTTCGGCTCGCCCGCAGAGTCTGCAGATCCGGCACCGGCCCATAGAGGCTCTTCAACGCAGCGGCGTCGTAGGTGTCATCGGGATAGAGGCCCTGAACGGTGAAAAACCCATCGAGGTATTTCATCCTGCCGCCGTTGTGCAGCATGTCGACCCAAACCGCGGACATGTCGATGACGGGGATGTACACCAGGTGCGTCTGCGCACTGTAGGACATGGGATTCCAGGTGTGGCCGCCCGACCAGGATGGATACACGTTCTTCGGCGATGAATACCAATCGGCCGCCTTGGTCACGACCGGCCGACCGGTTTTCATGTCCACATGGGACGCCCAGTTCACATAGGTGTAGTTCTTGGCCGAGAGCAGTTGCCCGGTCTTGCGATCGAGAACATAGAAGAAACCGTTCTTCGACGCCTGCATGATGACCGGCCGGCTTGCGCCGTCCACGGTCAAGTCGGCGAGAATCAGTTTTTGCACCGAGTCGTAGTCCCAGCTGTCGCGCGGCGTCGTCTGGTAGTACCACGCCATGCGCCCGGTGGAGGCGTTCAAGGCAAGAATGGACGCCGTGAACAAACTGTCGAGCTTCGCCGGCCCGAGCTGACGCAGATCATAGGGCGCCGCATTCGCGGTGCCGAAGTAGACCAGGTTGAGAGCCGCATCGTAGGCAAAACCATCCCAGGCGGTGCCGCCGCCGTTGAACTCCGGCTTGCGCTGCGGATCCCAGGTCTTGTCGGCTTGCGCCAATTCCGGATTTTCATA
>DATLVV010000609.1:0-4648 GCA_035577165.1 Steroidobacteraceae bacterium
GCGATCGATGTGATCAACGGCAGCGATCTGCTGCGCCGTTGGGTGGACGATCCGGCGGCGACACCGGCCGATTTGGAGGCGCTGACGCTGCAGGACGAAATGCGCTGGCGCAGCGAGCGCGAGACGGTGCTGCTTTACTGACAAGGACCCCTGCAATGAGCAAATTCATCATACAACCCCACTTTAGGTTGCAGGAATGGGTGGCTGATGAGAAGGGCTATTTTGCGGCTGAAGGTCTCGACTACTTGTTCAACGAAGAGGTGCAGGCGACGGACGGCAAAGTGCATGACCAAGGACACAAGGTCGGCGCCTTTCAGTCGTTCGAATCCGGTCGCGCCGTCGATGTGAGCTGCGCGTGTCACTGGACCGTGAATGTCGCCGCGTCCAACGGGCTGGGAAAACTCTATGCGGAAGCCTATTCAGTGGCGCCGGCCGGAATTTTTGTACCTGGGGATTCCGCCATCCGCCATCCTGCGGATCTGGCGGGCGTGCCGATTTCCGTGGGCTACCAGTCGGGCAGCCATTATTCGAGCATCCAATCCCTGGAACAGTATATGCCGGCGGACAAGATCCATTTGTCCTTCAACGAGGGCATGCTGTTCAAGCGCATGCAGCTCCTGATCGACGGTGGAATTCCCGCGGCTGCACTCTTCAATGGTCCGTACTACTTCGCGGAGCAGCTCGGATTCCGCAAGATCGTCGACACCACGTTCATGATCGCGACCATGATCAGCGGCAACGCGGAGCCTGACGATCTGCGCAAGTACTTCCGTGGGCTGCAACGGGCTCAACGCGATATCGATCTACGGCCCGAAGCCTACACGCACTACTACCAAAACGAGTTCCCGGTGCGTTATCACACGACGATGGACACCAGGCGATGGGGACCCGGCGAACGCATCGTGTTCGAGCCCTACACCGAGGAGGCTTTCAACCGCTCGCGTGAGTGGATTGCGCAGCACGAGATCTTCGGTCCGGGTGGGCTCGGCACCGGCACGTACCAGCAGGTGATCGCCTTCCCGGTGGGATCCTCGGCGCAGTAGTGTACTAACGCTGCCGCTGGGTCACTCGGCCTCGAGCGCATACAGTGCGGCGCCAATCGTGCCGGCGATGCCGCCGAGCTGGGCGCGGCGCACACCTAGGCGACGCATGTGAGGCCCCCAAGTGTGGCGCGGCAGCGCGGCGCGAAATGTGGACCAATACCGTCCCGTCGCGCCTCCCAGGCCGCCGCCGAGCACCACCAGCGTTGGGTCCAGTGCGTTCGCGAGAATCGCCACGTGAATCGCAAGTTCCGTCGCTGCCTCATCGACAATGGTCCGCGCAATTCCCTGCTCCCGGAGCGCGGTCCGGCAAACCGCGATGGCATCGGATTCGGTCAGGCCCTGCGCCTTCGCACGGCGCAGAATTCCCGGCCCGGACACGCGCGCCTCGAGCGCCTCGAAATAGGTTTCGCCGTCCGCGCTCACCGCAGCGAAGGTCGCACCGCTCGCGAAGGAGATCGCGTGGCCATGGGCACCTGCGTAAGGCTTGCCGTCGATTACCAGCGCGCAGCTGATTCCGGTTCCGACGGTTACATACAGAAACACCGCGTGCCCGCGGCCGGCACCCATCCGCGCCTCAGCCAAACTGGCTGCGATGACGTCAGAGACGATCGTCACGTTGCCGTAGGCACGGAGGCTGGAACGAACCTCGCGAGCGTGCCAGGGCAGGGAGCAATGGCTGTCGATGCTTCCGTCCAAGCCAATGAGTTCCGGGATGCCGATGCCCAAATTGCGCGCGATGAGGCCGCGCGCGCGTCCCAGCTCCACGACTTTGTGCACGAGGCCCGAAACCCTGGCGAGGGACTCACTGCCTTTAAGCGTTGCTTCGGTGCGGGTCGCGCATAGGCAGTGCATGGCAGCGCCTTCTTGGCTGAACAGACCCGCGCGGACATTCGTGCCACCGACGTCGATGCCGAGGACGCAGCTTTTACGACGGGCGCGGCGCGCGGGCTTGCGAGTCGTCGCCATCGACCCGATCAGCGATTCGCCGTCAGAGGGCGCTTGAGCGCGATGGATCCCTCGTCCCGGGTAACCTGGGCCGCGTAGCGGAAACTCCCGAGCACGATGCCGCGAAGTTCGGCGAGGCGCATCGCGGCCACTTGCACCGGCACGATTTCCAACAGAGGAGCGAGCATATCGGGACACGCTGGCGTGTCGATCCATTGCAATCCGGAGAAATCTGCCTGATGTGGCCCGATCAGACGAACGCGACCGCCGAAGCGATCGACGTCTTCGGCAAGACTCAGGTTGAGGCCCCGTGTTTTCCCACAGGGAACGAAGATGAGTCCCTTGAATTGCCGGTCGACAACCTCGATCGGCCCGTGGCGAAAGGACGCCGCTCCCATGCCGATTGCCGGCGCCTTGGCAATTTCGCTGAACAACAGCGCACCCTCGGCAGCCGACCCGTACGACGGCCCCCGCCCGAGCAAATAAACGGCCGAATCTCCGTCGAGGAACGCATCCCACTGGTTCGATGCATCCAGGTTCGCGGCAATCCATTGGGGAAATCGGGCGAGCACTGTATCGAGTTCCCTGCGCCCGGCGCCCAATTGGTCGATCGCGGCCATGCCGAGCAAATACAAGGTCAGCAGCGTTCCCGTATAGCTTTGGATTGCGACCATTTCATCCGGCAAGCTACCCACGTCGAGCACGACATCGGCCTCGCGCGCGAGCGTGCTGCCGGCTTCATTCGTAATACCGATGATCGGCTGGCGTCCGCGCAGCGCCGCAATCAACTTCGCCACCTCGACCGATTCTCCGGAGCGCGACACGACGACTATGGTGGCGTCCGGGTAAGCGGACTGCCTATAGTGCAGGAACTCGCCGGCTTCGACGGAAACCGACTCGACGCCATGCTCACACAGTAGATTCTCGAGCGGTATCGCGGCGTTCAGCGATGCGCCCATGCCGACGATGACGACTCTATTCGATGAGCGAAGCAGCGCCGCGGCTTTCAGCAGCTGACCGTGGCCGACTCCGCACTGTTGCTCGAGCACGCGTGTCAGCGAAGCCGACTGGCCGCGAATGTCCAGAAGCATTCGCGGCGGGGTTAGCGACACCGTTCGGTCTCCAGTGGAATTCCCGATCGACTATGAGAGTACAAATCACTCCAGCCAGCCAAGCTGTTGCATCGCGGACTGGGGAAATGTAGCCTGTGGATGTCCCGAAAGCAACCATGAACTACCAAATAAAACCACCCAGGTGGATCATGGCAGGGCTGCTGACACTGCTGCTGGCGGGGGGCTCGCGATTGACCGCGGTGGCCGACGGCAATGCCGACCCTGCGGGGCCGTATCTCGGCCGATGGGATCTCACTCTGCATACTCCGGCGCGCGATTATTCGTCATGGCTCGATATCCAAGAGAACGACGGCCGGCTGCAGGCGCGCATGGTCGGACGCTGGGGCCGCGCGCGCTGGCTGCCGCAAGCCGCGATCGCGAATGGTCGGATCAGTTTTGTATCGCCGGGCAACGAGGAAGGACGCGCGAACGGCGACATGGTATTCGACGGCGAGCGGATCGGCGATGAACTCGTAGGCACGACGAGCGGCCCGGCAGGGGAAGCTTGGACCTGGCGGGGCGAGCGTGCCCCGGCGCTGCGCAGGGCGCAGATACCACGACGCGGCGATCCGATCCGACTGTTCAACGGCACGGATATCGCCGGGTGGACCATGACGAATGCGGCGGCAAAGCCGTGGCGCGTCGTCGATGGCACGCTGGTCAGCTCGGGCGGCGGCGCGGATCTGCAGAGCCTCGCCAAGTACGGGGATTTCAGCCTGCACATTGAATTCAACTGTTCGCGCGGAGCGAACAGCGGCGTCTATCTGCGCGGGCGCTATGAGGTCCAGATCGAGGATGACGCAGAACCGGAAGGACCGAGCGAGCGCATCGCAGGCATCTACGGCTTTATTGCTCCCAAAGTACCGGCGCCACGCGCGCCGGGCGTCTGGCATGCCTTCGACATCACGCTGATCGGACGGCGTGTCACCGTTGTGTTCGATCGAACGACCCTGATCAATGCCGAGGAAATCCCGGGGATCACGGGCGGTGCGCTCGACAGCCACGAGGGATTGCCGGGACCGATTCTCTTGCAGGGCAGCGAAATGGGTGAGGTTGCCTATCGCAATATCGTGCTGACGCCGCTGCTCGCAGCCGAACCGGCGGCCGAAGTTCCGAGCGCGCGTGTGCAGCGTCTGCTCGCCGCCATGTCACGCGATGACAAGATGTCGGTGATTCGCGGCGCGCGTGAACCGGCCGACGCCGCGCAGGGCGAGGCCGGATGGACGCGCGGCGTGCCGCGGCTCGGCATACCGGACCTGCGATTTGCCGATGGTCCTCCCGGGGTCCTGGTGCGTCATACTTCGACTGGCATGCCGGCGACCCTGTCGATGGCGGCAAGCTTCAGTCCGGGCGATGCCGAAGCGACGGGTGCGCTGATCGGGCGAGATGCACGGTCGCTGGGTATCGATGTCATCCTGCAGCCGTACATCAATCTGTATCGGGATCCCACGTTTGCACGGGCGTACAACACGCTCGGTGAGGATCCCGTCCTGACCGGAACGCTCGCGGCGAGATTCGTGCGCGGCGCACAGGCGCAGAATGTCATGG
>DATLVV010000610.1:0-9867 GCA_035577165.1 Steroidobacteraceae bacterium
GGATGTCCTCGTTCTGAAAAACCTGGACGACGTGCCGCAGGTGTTCGGGCCGACCTTGATGATGCCCGGACAAAGCTTCCGGCTGCCCTTTGCGGTCGCATCCGACTATCAATTTGCCTGCACCGCACACGCCAGCGGGCAAATGACGATCATTGTTGAACCCAAGCCGGATTCGCCCTGGGCACGAGTGGGCTGGAGGTTCCGGCAATTCAAGGAACAGAGTGGGTGGCGATGAGACGCGCAGCGATGGCGAAATTCAGGCAGACGGTTCCCGCCGCGGCTGTGATCGGGGTGCTCATCGGCGTGTGGTGGCTGGTGGTCGTTGCGACTCACAGCGCGATTTTCCCGACTCCCTGGCAGGTGGTGACGGGCACGTTGGAGCTGGCTCAGGATGGGACACTATGGGGCGATATCGGCGCCTCGCTGATGCGAGTCGGCGTGGGCTTTCTGCTGGCCGTCGTCATCGCCGTGCCGCTCGGCCTGTGGATGGGTTGGGTACACGGCGCGTTTTTGACCCTCAATCCGGTGTTTCAGATACTCCGGCCCATTTCCCCCATCGCCTGGATTCCCATGGCCATTCTTTGGTTTGGCGTCGGCAATGCGTCGCCGATTTTTCTCATTTTCATGTCCTCCGTGTTCCCCATGGTCGTGCAAACCACGGCGGGCGTGCACACCATCGAGCGGCGTTACCTGCGCGCGGCCGAGAACTTCGGTGTCTCGCGCGCTACGCTGTTTCGGCAGGTGATCATTCCCGCGGTTCTGCCGCAGATCATCGTCGGAATGCGCATCGGTCTCGGCGTGGCCTGGCTTGTGGTCGTCGCCGCCGAGATGATCGCGCTTCGCTCCGGCCTCGGCTATCTGATCATCGATTCGCGCAACGCAGGCAACCGCTACGATCTGGTGATCGGCGGAATGGTGATCATCGGCTTGATCGGCCTGTTGCTCGACGGGATCATGCGGCTCATGGAGGGACTCAAGATAGTCAGGTGGCGATATGTCCGCTAAGATTTCAGTCAAGCAACTGAAGAAGAGCTTTGATACGGATCAGGGTCCTCTGCCGGTCGTGAACGGCGTCAGCTTCGACGTCGCAGACGGCGAATTCGTCGCCATAGTCGGCCCCTCCGGCTGCGGTAAATCGACTCTGATGAGCATCATTGCGGGTTTCGATCGCCCCGATCAGGGGTCGGTCACGGTCGATGGCGCCGAGGGCGGGGGACCCAGCTCCAAGGGCATCCTCATCTCCCAGCATGGCTCCGTATTTCCGTGGCTCACGGTGCAACAGAACCTCATGTTCGGTCTGAACGGCCGCGCCTCCGCCGAAAAAGAAGAGCTGGCTGATCACTATGCCGCCATCGTCGGCCTGAAGGGCTTCGAAAAGAGCTATCCACACGAATTGTCGGGCGGCATGCTCAAACGCGTGGAACTCGCGCGAGCGTTGGTGGTGAAGCCGGAGATTCTCTACATGGATGAACCCTTCTCCGCGTTGGATGCGCTCATGAGCTTGCGCATGCGCAAGGAACTGCTGCGAATTCTCGAGGTGGAGCGTCATACGGTGGTGCTGATCACCCATGACGTCGAGGAAGCGCTGCAGCTGGCCGACCGGATCTTAGTCCTCAGTGTCCGGCCGACCACGATTCAAGCGACTTTCGAGGTGTCCTTCGCGCATCCGCGCAAACTCACGAGTCCTGAAGTGCAAAACATCAAAGAGGCCGTACTGCGCGAACTGGGTGTGTGAACCGTAGCCGGTCTGCTACCGGCGCAGCAGAGCGCACAACGCCGCAAATGCGGGCAGGGTGACCGGATCATTGGCCGCGCTGGTCGCGATGGGATGCGAACAAAAGCGCGCGATGACGAGCTCAGCCTTGGGGGCAATGTACAGCCGTTGACCATGGATGCCGCGGCCTTCGAAGGCGTCCAGTTCGTTGTGCGACACCCACCACATGTTTCGGTACGAATAGCCCGGCAGCAAGGGATATTCGCCGGTTGCAAACTTGGCCGGGTCGGACCCGCGGCGGATATCGGCGATGACCTCACCCGGGAGCACCTGCTTGCCGCGCCAGGCCCCCTCGCAGCGCATGAGTTCGCCGAACCGGCCCAAATCGCGCAGGGACGCGCTGAGTCCGCCGCCGCCCATCGCGGTGCCGATGGAATCGACCGAGAGATATCCGTCCTCCTCGCAGCCAATCGGCGACCATATGCGCTGACTCAACATCTCAGCCAGCGGGATGCCGGTTGCGCGCTGCATGACCCAGCACATCACTTCGGTGTTGACTGTTTTGTACTCGAACGCCGCGCCGTGTTGCCCCGATTTGCGCAGTGTCACCAGATATTCGTAGTAGTTGCCCGGGCCGGAGTAGTCCGAAGTGCGCGCGCGAAGACCGCCGGCTCGCGAGTAATCCCAAATCTCTGCCTGCGGATCCGCATAGTCTTCCGAGTACCGTACGCCGACCTGCATGTCGAGCACCTGGCGCAGGGTTGCATCTTCATAGGCTGTCGCCGCCATTTCGGGCAGATAGTACGCAACCGGTTTGCGTTCATCCAATGCGCGCTCGTGGATCAGCGTGGCTGCGAGCGTGGCCGCATACGATTTCGTGATGGAAAAGCAGGCGTGCGGTCGTTGCGGCCGCAACGCTCCGAAATAGCGCTCGTAAATCCGCGCCCCGCGGTGCAAGACCATGATGCCATCGGTATAGGTATGCGTGAGCGACCCGGCCCAGGTGCGCCGCCTGCCGTCCAGATCGTCGAAGGCAAGCACATCGATGTCGGCTTCGCGGCCCTCGGTGACGGGCAAGTCGGCGGCCGTGCCGGGGCCGCGCCATACGGCCACGGTCGGCATCAGCTCGCGCATGTGCGACAGGCTCCAGCGGATTTGCGGAAAATCCAGAATCCGGTCGTCCTCGAAGCGGATCCGCTTCGCCGCAGGCGGCGGCGATCCCTGCATCAGTGCCAGCTTCTCGGGATCCGATGCCTCGCCGTCGGGATATTCGCTGCCGCCAAATTCGATCGTGCCGATGTTCATGCGGACCAACATATCACATCGAGTTCTCGGTCTATGTCAGCGCGAGTAGACTTCTCGCATGCGCGCGCACGACAGGGAGCCGACGTTGAACCTTGCCTCACTATGGTCCCTCGACCCGAACGTCACCTATCTGAACCACGGCTCCTTTGGTGCCTGCCCCGCCGCGGTGCTGGCAGCGCAAGCGGCGCTGCGCCTCGAACTGGAGCGCGAGCCGGTTGACTTTCTGGTGGCGAAGCTTCCGGGGCGCCTGAATGCGGCGCGGCAGACGCTCGCCGAGTTTTTAGGCGCGGCGCCCGAGGATCTGGTGTTCGTGGCGAATGCAACGGCCGCTGTGAACGCGGTATTGCGTTCGCTAGCGCTCGAGCCCGGGGACGAGTTGCTGTTGACCAACCATACCTACGCCGCCTGTCGCAAGACCGCGGACTTCGTGGCCGAGCGGACCGGAGCGCGGGTGGTGGTGGCAAATCTACCCTTCCCCTGCCGCAGCGACGAGGAATTCCTCGCAGCCATGTTGAGTTGCACCTCACCGCGCACGCGGCTCGCGCTGGTCGATCATGTCACCAGCCCCACGGCTCTCGTCCTGCCGATTGTGCGCCTGGTGGGCGAACTGCAGGCGCGCGGCATCGATGCCTTGGTGGACGGGGCCCACGCTGCGGGCATGGTGCCGCTCGAACTATCGAAACTGGACGCGGCTTACTACACCGGTAACGCCCATAAATGGCTTTGTGCGCCGAAGGGCGCTGCCTTCCTTCATGCGCGCCGCGACCGCCAGGCGCGGCTGCACCCCAATGTGATCAGCCATGGATTCACAGCCGGATTTCGCGCGGAATTCGACTGGACCGGAACCTTCGATCCGACGCCGTGGCTGTGCATCCCCGAAGCACTGCGCTTCATGGGCAGTCTTTTGCCCGGGGGCTGGCCGCAAGTCATGGCGGCCAATCGGGACCTCGCGCTGCGGGCCCGCGCTTTGTTGCTTCAGAGCACCGGGGTCGAAAGTCCCTGTCCGGAAGCGATGATCGGCTCGATGGCGTCGATACCACTGCCGCCGGCCCAGACCGGCTCTGTCGCCTCCGGACTGGACTCCAAGGGCCTGCACGATTGGTTCCGGGAACAGCAAGTCGAAGCATGGTTCTACGCGAATCCTGTGCCGCTGCTGCGTGTCTCGGCGCAACTCTACAATGATCTGGATCAGTTCAAACGGTTCGCGCAGCTTCTGGAGGCCGCGCTTCGTGGCCGATGAGCCGAATCTTGGGTCCATCCGGCCGCGGCTCTCCACCTTCGACACCGCGATGGTGGTCTTCAGCCTGGTGGTGGGGATCGGCATATTCCGCACGCCCGCCATTGTTGCCGGCGCCGCCGGCAGCAGTTCCCTGTTCTTCGCCGCCTGGATTGCCGGCGGCCTCATCAGCCTGATCGGTGCCCTGACCTTTGCCGAGATCGGATCGCGGTATCCACGCGCCGGGGGTTATTACCGCGTGGTTGCCGATTGCTACCATCCGACGCTGGCGTTCATGCTGAACTGGTCGCAGACGCTGATGCAGGGCGCGGGCGCCGCGGGTGTGGCCTTCATCGGTGCCGACTACTTGGTGCCGGTGCTGCTGCCGCCGCAATGGCGTTCGCCGCATGCTTCGCTCGCGCTTGCCTGCGCCACCATGCTGATCCTGTTGACCTTCAACTACTGCGGCGTGAAGCCGGGCGCGCGCCTGCAGAACCTGCTGTCGCTGCTCAAGATTGCCATGATTGTCGGGCTTGCAGCCGTCGCACTGCTGCTCGCGCCGCAGACGCGCATGGCACCGTCGGCGGCCGCCGCGCCGACAGGGCTGCGCCTGGCCTCGGCGCTGATCCCGTGCTTCTACGCCTACGGCGGTTATCAATTGACCATGAACCTGGGCGCCGACCTGAAGGACGCGCGCCGGCGTTTTCCTCTGGCGATTACCGCCGGCATGCTGACCGTGGTCGGCCTCTATTTACTGCTGAACCTGGCCTATGCACATGTGCTCGGGATCGGCGGCATCGCCCAGTCGAAGCTGGCGGCGGCGGCGCTGTCGCGCGCAACCTTCGGGCCCTCCGGCGAAGCGCTGATCTCCGTCGCTGTGTTTCTGTCGGCGGCAGGATTCGTGAATGCCACCATCATTCAGATGCCGCGCAGTTTCTATGCCATGGCGCAGGATGGAGTGCTGCCGGCCGCGTTCCTGCGGATCAATCCCCACACCCAGGTGCAGCAGGTGGGCCTGTTGTTCTTCGGCGCCACCATGCTTCTGCCGGCGTTCCTTTTGGGCTCATTCGACAAGCTGCTCAACTATGTCATCTTTACCGACACGCTGACCCTGGCCGTGGTCGCCTCGACATTGTTCGTGCTGCGCCGTCGCCGCACCGGCGAAGGCGGCTTCTGCATGTGGGGGTATCCGCTGCTACCGGCTCTGTACATCGTCTGCTTGCTCGCGGTGGGCATGCGCGTGTTCAGTTTGGAACCGCGGCTCGCGCTCGCGGGCATCATCATTCTACTCACCGGCTGGCCGCTGTTTCGCGCCGGGCGCAAGCTGTTCGGTGGCGGCCGGGCGTCTGCACAGTGACACATCGCCTACTGGAACTGGCGGAGGTATAATGGCCGAAATAATGTTTTTCCAGCCGAAACAGGTGGAGCTGCTCAAACGAGCGGGGAAATACTGATGTTTCTCAAGGATTGCTGGTACGTCGCGGCCCTCGATCACGAACTGATCGACGGCAGGTTATTGGGGCGCACCTTGCTCGGCGAACACGTGCTGCTGTTTCGCGGTGAAAGCGGCAAGGTCGTCGCGCTCAACGACCGCTGTCCGCATCGCGGCGCGCTGCTCTCCAAGGGCCGGCTCGAAGGCGACGCTGTACGCTGCATGTATCACGGCATCAAGTACGACGGCTCCGGAAAGTGCGTGCAGATTCCCGGCCAGGACATGATTCCGCCGCGACTCAAGGTGCGCGGCTACCCCGTCGTCGAACGCAGCCATTTCATTTGGATTTGGATGGGCGATGCAGCCAAGGCGGATCCGGCCCTGATCATCGATCTGCCCTACTTGCACGATCCGAATTGGAAGGGCATTCCGGCCTATCTGCATTACGATGCAAACTATTTGCTGATCGTCGACAACCTGAGTGATTTTTCGCACCTGGCGTTCGTGCACACCGGGACCCTGGGCGGCTCCGAGGAATATGCATTCGTCACCAAGCCCACGGTCGTCGAGAAACTGGAGCGCGGCTTCCGGGTGGAGCGCTGGCACCTCAACAGCGACCCGCCGCCGTTCCACAAGAAAGTGATTCGCGACAAGAGCACCAAGGTGGACCGCCGCAATATTGCGACCATGATCATTCCTGGCATCTTCCATATGGAGACTCTGTTCGCCGCCGCGGACCAGGGTGCCCCGGCCGGCAATGTCGCGGGCGCCAAGGAGTACCGGAACTGCCAGTTCATGACGCCTGAGACGGAGAAGACGACGCATTTCTTCTGGTCCTATCTCAACAATTTCGAAGGCGAGGATTCCACGATATCGCGATCGCTGCTGGACAGTCTTATCGAGGGGTTCATGGAGGACAAGGAGATCATCGAACGCCAGCAGAAAACGCTCGACGAGGACCCCAGCTTTCAAATGCTCGCCATACTCGCCGACGCGCCGCTGGCGCATTTCCGGCGTCTGCTCGGCAAAGTCATCGACGCCGAGAGAGGTGCGACAGCGAATCAATCGGCCGAGCCGCGAGCATCGACAACGGTTGCCGGCTAGGCTAGCTGTGCGATCGCATGCGGCGAACGGTGGCATCGAACATGAGCCGAGCCACTCGGATGCCGCTGCCCAGGTCGGTGACCGCATCACGGCAGCGCCGTTGGATCGCTTCGCTCAAGGCAATGTCCTCGCCGCCGAGGGCGGCCGCCTGGCATTGAATCTCCGCCGCGCGCTGCACCGTCCAGAGCAGCGCGAAAGTCGTGGGGATGTCGCGCTCGCAGACCGCGATCCCATGGTTGCGGAGCACCAGCACGTGCTTGTCGCCGAGGCTTGCCAGCATCCGGCCGCGTTCCTCGGCATACAGAGTGATGCCTTCAAAATCGTGATAGCCGACGCGGCCGTAGAATTGCGCTCCATAGAAATTATTGTGATCGAAACCGCCGCGTTTCATGGCGACCGCAGAAACCGCCGTGGTGTGCGTGTGCGCCACGCAGGCGACGTCCGGCCGGCTCTCATGGATTGCCCCGTGCAAGGCGAAGCCGGCGGGATTGGCGGGATATTCGGAGGGCTCGACGAGACGGCCGTCGACACCCACCTTGAGCAGATTTTCCGGAGTGATTTCCGTGTAGTTGAGCCCGAACGGATTGACCAGATAGTGGTGCGCCGCTCCCGGCAGCCGCACTGAAATGTGATTGAAAATCATCTCGGTCCAACCGAGAAAATCGATGAGATGATAGAAGTCGGTGAGTTCGCGCCGCAGACGCCACTCCTCCGAGTCCGTTGCCGGTGGGGACAAGCGAGTCGACAGCATTGATGGCTCCTGTTTCAGTGGATTGCGGGCACCCGCGCTCGCGCCATTATACTGGGAGACATCGCAGAGGATATCCCCGCGGACAGGAGGCATTGTGACCCGCTTCAATCAAGGACTTGCAGGCTGTCTTATCGGATCCGGAATGCTGGCTTTTTTGCCGTTGACGATCACGAGCGGCGCCGTGCAGCATGGCATCATTCCGCTCAAGGACGCACCGTTCAGCCAGGACGAGGACGTCAAGTGCCTGCAGGGCGCGCTCGAGAATGGCAATCCTGAAACCGGTCCCTCGACCTTTCTTCTGAAGGCACCGCCCGGTTGCCGGGTCGCGGCCCACTACCATACGGCCGAGGAACAGCTCATCGTCATCCGCGGCAGCGTCACCACCGGCATGAAAGGCATGCCCGAGGTCGCGCTCACCGCCGGCGGCTTCGCAGTGATGCCGGGCAAAGCGGTTCATTGGTTCAGCTGCAGCGGGAAAGACCCCTGTCTCATGGCGGTAACATTCGACAAGAAATACGACATCGTGTGGGTCGACGTAAACTCGCGCTCATGAGCAATCCATCCGCACCGCGGCGCGCCGCGTTAGCCTTCATCTTCGTTACTGTCCTCATCGACATGCTGGCTTTCGGCATGATCATTCCCGTGCTGCCCACGCTGGTGCAGGACTTCATGGGCGGCGATGCGGCACGCGCGGCGCAAATGTATGGGGTATTCGGCACCGCATGGGCATTGATGCAATTCATCTTCTCGCCGGTGCAAGGCTCGCTCTCCGATCATTTTGGGCGGCGCACGGTGATACTCATCTCCTGCACCGGGTTGGGCTTGGATTTCATTCTCATGGCCCTCGCCCCCAATCTCTGGTGGTTGCTGGTGGGCCGGGTGATATCCGGAATCACTGCGGCAAGCTTCAGCACCGCCGGCGCGTATATTTCCGATGTCACGCCGCCGGAGAAACGCGCCGCCAGTTTCGGGCTCATCGGCGTCGCCTTCGGGGTCGGTTTCGTCCTCGGACCTGCAATCGGCGGGATCCTCGGCGATATCTCGCCGCGGCTGCCCTTCTGGGCCTCGGCCTTCATGGCCCTCGCCAATGTTTGTTGGGGTTTGTTCGTCCTGCCGGAATCGCTGCCCAAGGAAAAACGCGTGCCGTTCGCCTGGAGGAATGCCAATCCGCTCGGCGCCCTGAAATTGCTGCGTTCCCATCCCATGCTGACGGGTGTCGCGGGCAGCTACTTTCTCATCAATCTCGCCCATGTGGTGCTGCCCAGCACCACGGTGCTCTATATGCACTATCGCTTCGGTTGGAATACGCGCGCGGTGGGCATCATGCTGGCCGGTGTGGGGATCTCATCGCTCATCGTCCAGGGTCTGTTGGTAAAACCCGCGGTGAAATGGCTCAAGGAGCGGCGCGCGATGGCGCTGGGATTGACGTTCGGCGCGGCCGGATTCGTCATTTACGGCCTCGCACGCACCGGACCTATTTTCTGGATCGGCGTGCCGGTGATGGCGCTCTGGGGTATTGCAACGCCTTCGCTGCAAACCATCATGACGCGATTGGTGGATCCCACCGAGCAGGGGCGACTGCAGGGAGCGCTGGCGAGCCTCGTGGGGCTCGCAAGCCTGATCGGCCCCACCGTATTCACTGCGACCTTCGCTTCATTCATCAGCACGCACGCTGATCTGGGACTGCCGGGCGCGCCCTTTCTGCTGGCGGCCCTGCTGATTGCCGTAGCCGGGGTGCTGGCCTGGCGGGCCACTCATCCATTGGGAATCCGCGCAACGACCGAACCGGCCTAGACGGGCTCGCCCCAAGCGGGATATGCGCGCAGGGCGTCCACATAGTTGTGGATGACATCGGTGTGCGCGTCCTCCTGCCAGCCGCCCGGGACCGGATTCGTGGGAACGTCACGTGGGCGGCCCTCGGGATCAATCGAATATAGAGTGAAGTTGAGGGCTTCGCGAGCTTCGTCGGCGAGATCTCGAGAGTCGATGGCCTTGGCGTACAGCGCGAGCACGGCGCCGTAAGTCGAGTTGATGCCGCCCCAGGGTTGCTTGTCCTCATCCTGCTCGTGGCACACCCTGACGCCGGAATCCAAATGAGTGAAGCTCGCGCGCACGAATTCGAGCAGAGTGCCGGAATCGGCGCGCCACTCGGGGTCGAGAGCCTGCCGTTTCTCGAGCAGGTAGCGCGCGAGATTCAGCGGGGCCCAAGCGGTTCGATTGGTGGGCGTGTCGTGATCTTCGAAAAACTGGGCAAAGAGGCTGCCGTCGGCGGCGGCGTTTGGTATTTGATGTAGCTTGATCCAGGCCCATAGCGATCGGCGCGGAACCGAGAACTCCTCGTACCC
>DATLVV010000611.1:0-9530 GCA_035577165.1 Steroidobacteraceae bacterium
TGCTTGAGCTGCTTCACGTTCTCTTCCGCTTCGCCGTCGTTCATGGCTTGCTTGAAGCCCTTGACCGCCGCGCCCAAGTCCGACCCGATGCTGCGCAAGCGCTTGGTGCCGAAGATCACCAAGGCGATGACCAAGATGACCAGGAGCATTTTAGTATCGAACATGTCGCTTCTCCGAACCTTTAGGTAACCCTAATCGCTGATGATACGCCAATGAGATTATGACATTGGACCTCGCGGTATCGATGCGTGTTCGGTCGCATTTGAGATTTAGTGCGGTTAGCTCTCCAGCCAGAAGGTGACGGGCCCGTCGTTGGTCAGCGAAACCCGCATATGGGCCCCAAAAACACCGGTTTCGACGCGTCCGTGCTGCGCGCGCGCGGATTGCACCAAAAAGTCGAACAATTGCCGTCCCTGCTCGGGAGGCGCCGCAGTCGAAAAGCCGGGCCGCAGGCCCTTATGGGTGTCCGCCGCCAGTGTGAACTGCGGAACCAGCAGCAATTCGCCCTGAACCTGGCTGAGGCTCAAGTTCATCTTGCCGGTCTCATCCCCGAAGATGCGGTACTGAAGCAGGCGGCTGAGCAACCGCTGTGTGGACGACTCATCATCGTTCGGGCGGACCCCCACTAGCGCCAATAGTCCTGGTCCGATGGACGCCACTTGTTGGCCACCCACTTGGACACCGGCCTCCACAACGCGCTGCAATAGGGCAATCATTGCGTCGCACAATTCCACAAAATGCGAGAAAAGAGGCCACGTTGGATATCATTTACCATAATCATAGAAAAATCACGATTGTGGATCCCAGCGGATAAGCGACGCGCTATTTACGCCATAAAGTGGGTGTAAACAGCACCAAAATCGTGAAAACCTCCAGGCGGCCGAGCAACATGGCGGCTGAGCAAACCCAAGTCTGGAAGTCGCTCAAAACGCCGTAGTTGCTTCCCGGACCGACCAATCCCAAGCCGGGTCCCGCGTTGTTGATGCAGGCGATGATGGACGACAAGGAAGTCAGAAAGTCGAGACCGCTGGCGAGCTGCACGAAGATCAGCGTCACGATGCTCATGAAGTACAGAAACACGAAGGCCAGCACCGCGAACACCACGCGATTCGCAATCACCGTCCCGCCCACCTTGAGCGGGCGCACCATGTTCGGATGCACCAGCTGATTCAATTCGCGATGTGCCTGCTTGGTGAGCACCAGGGTGCGGATCATCTTGACGCCGCCCCCGGTCGAGCCTGAGCTGGCCACGATGCAGCTCAAGAACATCATCCACATCGGCGCGAAAATCGGCCAGCGCGAGAAGTCCTGGGTATGCAAACCGCTGTCCGTGGCGATCGACACCAGATTAAAGGTGGTGTGGCGCAGTGCGGTGGGGTAGTCGGGGTAGCTGCCCTTGAAGTACAAAAACAGCGATATGCCGATGCAGCTGGCCGCGAGCGTCCCCAAGATTGCCTTGGCCTCGGCGTCCCGGAAATAAGCCATGATTCCGCGCTGGCTCCAGGCGAGGTAGTGCGTGGCAAAATTCAAAGCCGCCAGGATCTGAAATATGGTCAGCACCATCTCGATGGGCAGGGAGTTGAAATGCCCGATGCTGGCGTCGTAGGTCGAGAAGCCGCCCAAGGCGAGCGCCGAGAATCCGTGACAGACGGCGTCGAACCAATTCATCCCGGCGAATCTCAGGCACCCGATGCACGCGGCGGTCAGTCCGGCATACACGGCCCACAACAGCTTGGCGGTCTGGCCGATGCGCGGGGTGAGCTTGCTGTCCTTCATCGGGCCCGGCATTTCGGCCCGGTAAATCTGCATGCCGCCGACGCCCAGCAGCGGCAGGATGGCCACAGCCAGCACGATGATGCCCATGCCTCCCAGCCAGCTCAAGAGATGTCGCCACAGATTGATCGAGCGGGGCAGGAATTCCAGGCCCGAGAGCACGGTGCCGCCGGTCGTGGTCAAGCCGGATGCGGCCTCGAAATACGCATCCGTAAAGTTGATGGGCAGAAAATGCCACAGCGGAAACCCGGCGACCGCAGGCAGCGCGACCCAGGTCAAGGCCACCAGCATCAAGCCGTCCCGGGTCTTGAGTTCCCGCTTGAAGCGCCGGGTGGCAAGCCACAGCAGTGCGCCGAGAACGAAAGTCGCCAGCGCGGAAATGATGAACGACCACAGCGCCGGATCCAGTTCCCACACCGCCATGACCAAGGGCGCGAGCATGGTCACGGCGAACACCATCATGACGAGGGCGAAGACGTGCGCGACCGGCAGTAAGATGTCTTTCACAAGAAGGAGGCGGAGCCTTGGAACAGTTTCTCGACGGCCTCGATATGGCGCCGATCCGTGAGGAATAGAATCAAGTGATCGTCCGGCTGCACGGTGGTGTCGTGATGCGCGATGATGACATCCTCGCCGCGCACCACCGCGCCCAATGTGGTTCCCTCCGGCAGGGAAATATCCTCGATGCGGCGCCCGATGACCTTCGAGCTGTCCGCATCGCCGTGCACCACCACTTCCAAAGCCTCAGCCGCGCCGCGCCGCAGCGAATGCACGCGCACCACGTCGCCGCGCCGCACATGCGCCAGCAGCGAGCCGATGGTCACGGTTTGCGGCGAAATGGCAACATCGATGGAGCCGCTTTCGATCAACTCCGCGTACGATGGTTTGTTGATCAGCGCCATGACCTTGCGCGCACCCAGGCGCTTGGCGAGCATCGCCGAGAGAATATTGGCCTCCTCGGAGTTGGTCAGCGCGGCAAAGACGTCCGCGCTGTCGATGTTCTCCTCGAGCAGCAATTCTTCGTCAGCCGCGTCGCCGTGCAGCACGGTGGTGCTCTTCAATTGCTCGGAAACCTTTCTGGCCCGCTTGCCGTCGCGCTCGATCAGCTTGACCTGATTCTTGTCCTCCAATTCACCGGCCAGGCGCACGCCGATATTGCCGCCGCCCGCGATGACGACGCGTCGCGCGGGAGCCTCCGCGCGGCGCATCTCCTTCATGACCACCCGGATGTCCTTGCGTGCAGCCAGGAAAAATACCTCATCGCCGTCCGCAATGACGGTATCGCCCTCGGGCTTCACGCTCTTGCCGGCGCGGTGGATCGCGGCGACCCGCGCATCGGCCGTCGGAATATGTTCGCGCAAGGTGCGCAGCGCCTGACCCACCAACGGTCCGCCCTGCAGCGCTCGAATACCCACCAGGCGCACCCGTCCGTCGGCGAAATCCAGCACCTGCAGCGCGCCGGGATAGCGGATCAGGCGCGCGACATACTCCGTGACCAGTTGTTCGGGGCTGATCCAGACGTCCACCGCGACCGCATTCTCGCCGAACAGCATGTCCCGCTCGGTGAAGTCGGCCGAGCGCACCCGCGCAATTTTCTTCGGCGTGCGATACAGCGTCCATGCGATCTGGCACGCCAGCATGTTGACTTCGTCGCTGTTGGTGAGCGCAACCAGGATGTCCGTGGAGGCGATGCCCGCGGCTTCCAGAATGCGCGGGCTCGCCGCGTTGCCGTTCACCGTGCGTATGTCGAGCCGGTCCTGCAGATCCCGCAGGATCTCCTCGTTGATGTCGATGACGGTCACATCGTTCGCTTCCTCGCGAGAGAGGTGATACGCCGCCGTACGGCCAACTTGCCCTGCGCCCAAGATGATGATTTTCACAGCTTAAGATTACTCTACACGAACAAGATTGGCGTAAGACAGCATCAGCCACTTCGTGCCCTGCCGCTCAAAATTGACCTGGATCCGGGCATGGGGTCCATTGCCCTCGAAATTGAGCACCACGCCGTCGCCGAACTTGGAATGCCGGACCCGGCTGCCCATGCGCATGTTCTGCGGGGGCGGCTCGTCGAGGGAGGCCGAACGCTTGACGAATACCGGCCGGGATACTTGCAGGCGCGGCCGGACTTCCTCGATCAAGTCAGCCGGCAGCTCGCTGATGAAGCGGGACGGCTGGCCATAGGTGTCCACCCCGTATAGACGCCGCTGTTCGGCGTAGGTGACGTAAAGCTGGCGCATCGCCCGGGTCACACCGACGTAGCAGAGGCGGCGTTCCTCCTCGAGACCCGCCAAATCCGCCACCGAGCGCTGGTGTGGGAACAGGCCGTCTTCCATCCCGGCGAGAAATACCACGGGGAATTCCAGACCCTTCGCCGAATGCAGGGTCATCATCTGCACGCAATCATCATAGGGATCGGCTTGTCCTTCGCCCGACTCCAATACCGCATGCGCCAGGAAGGATTCGAGCGGCGACAATTCGCTCTCGGCTTCGGTTTCCGGCGAAAATCCCCGCGCCGCGCTGACAAGTTCCAGCAGGTTCTCGACTCGTCCCTCGCCGCGCTCGCCCTTCTCCTTCTTGAAGTGTTCGATCAGGCCGCCCATCTGAATGACGTGATCGACCTGTTCGTGAAGCTCCATGCCCTCGACTTCGCGCGCCAGCTTGTCGATCAGCGCCATGAAGGCTTGCAGCGCAAGCGCCGCTCTTTGCGGGAGCCCGCTTTGCATGCAGTGGAGCGCTCCGTTCCACAGGGAGGTTGCCTGGCTCCGCGCAAAGTCGCGCACCGTGTCCATGGTCTTCGCGCCGATGCCGCGCACCGGCATATTGACCACCCTTTCGAAAGAGGTGTCGTCAGCCCGGCTGGCGATGAGCCGCAGGTAGGCGAGTGCATCCTTGATTTCCGCGCGCTCGAAAAACCGCAAACCTCCATATACGCGGTACGGCATGCGTGCATTGAGGAATGCCTCTTCAAAAACACGCGATTGCGCGTTGGAGCGGTACAGCACCGCCGCCTCGCGGCGCGCGCCGCCGCGGGCCACCCATTCGCGGATCCGATTGACCACGAAATCGGCCTCGTCGCGCTCGTTGAACGCCGCATAGAGCTTGACGCGCTCGCCATCCTCGCCGCTGGTCCACAGAGTTTTGCCCAGCCGGCCGCCATTGTTGGAAATGAGCGCGTTCGCCGCCTTCAAAATGGTGCCGGTGGAGCGATAATTCTGTTCCAGCTTGTACAGCACCGCGTGCGGGAAATCGCGGCGAAAATGCTGCAGATTCTCCACACGCGCGCCGCGCCAGCGATAGATGGACTGATCGTCGTCGCCGACGACGAAGGGCAGCCCGTTCGTGCCGGCCAGCAACATCAGCCATTTGTACTGAATCGCGTTGGTGTCCTGGAACTCGTCCACCAGCACGTGGCGAAAACGCGAGCGGTAGTGCTGCAGCAGCGCCGCATTGTCGCGCCACAATTCGTAGGCGCGCAGCAAGAGCTCGGCAAAATCCACGACCCCGGCGCGATGACACGCCTCTTCATAGGCCTGGTAGATTTTGATCAGTTGACGGCGGGTCGGATCGCCGTCGTCCTTGATGTGCTTCGGCCGGTGACCCTCGTCCTTCTGCGCATTGATGAACCATAGGATCTCGCGTGGGATCCAGCGGGTCTCGTCCAACTCGAGAGCCTTCAACACCTTGCGCAACACCCGCGCCTGATCCTCGGAGTCCAGAATCTGGAAGCTTTGTGGCAGGTTTGCTTCGCGCCAATGGATGCGCAGCAGCCGATGGGCCAGTCCGTGAAATGTCCCCAGCCACATGGCACCGCTCGGCAAGCCCAACAGAGTCTCGATGCGGCTGCGCATCTCGGCCGCAGCCTTGTTGGTGAAGGTCACCGCGAGAATACTATTGGGAGAAGCGCCCTCGACCTGGATCAGCCACGCGACCCGGTGCACCAAGACCCGGGTCTTGCCGCTGCCGGCACCGGCCAATACCAATGCCGCGCCCAGCGGCGAGGCAACCGCCTGCCTTTGATCGTCGTTGAGCCCGTCAAGGAGATGAGATACGTCCATAAGGGCGCGAATTGTACTGTAGCCGGCGGCGGCCGTAGCAGGTCTGCGCGGCCCCGTGGCAATCAGGCCATTTGCGGGCGGGTTTCCTCGATAAATTCGATCAAGGCAAGCGCCAGGGACAGGACCACCGGGCCGGCAATGATTCCGATCGGCCCAAATGCAGGAATCCCGCCGAGCACGCCGATGAACACCGCCAGCGCCGAAATTCTCGCCCGCCCGGAAATCAGCAAGGGGCGCAGCACATTGTCCAAGCCGCTCAACAGGAATCCCCAGGCCAACATGAATATCCCGAACCCCCAGCGGCCGTCGACGAACAACCAGATCGCGGCCGGCCCCCAGACCAAGGCGGTGCCGCCCACGGGCAGCATGGCCATCAGCGCCGCCAGCACGCCGAATACCACCGGCGAAGCCAGGCTGCAAATGGTAAATCCAATGCCGACCAGCATTCCCTGCAGTATCGCCGTCACGCTGGTGCCGATGACAATGGCGCGAGTCACGCCGCTCAATTGGCTGAACAATCGTTCCTTGCGCACTTCGTCGAGCGGAATCAAGCGCCGCGCGCGGAGCAGCAGCGTATCCCCGTCGCGCAAGAAAAAGAACAACAGAAACAACATGATCGCAAATCCCAGCAGCGATCCCAAGGCACCCAGAAAAAACCCGCCGCCGATGCTGGCCGCGTCCTTCAGCACCTCGCGCGTGCCGGAGACCAGCCACGATTGAATCTGCTCCGCGGAAATCCCCGTATGCGACTCCAGCCAACCATTGATGCGGGCGATCCAGGGAAATTGCTGCAGATCCGACAGCGACTTGATGTCGAGTCCGGCTGCGGATTTCTGCATTTTTTGGATCAAGACGGAAATTTGCGCGACGAACGCGATCGACAAGGCGCTCAAAGGTAAAAGGATGACGATCGGCGCCAGCAGACTCAGAACGCCGGCCGCAATCCCCCGGCCGGGGAAGCGGCGCCGCAGGCGAAGGTTCAGCGGATACAGCAGGAATGCGAGGAAGGCGGCCCAGGCGATGGGCCTGATGAAGGGCGCGAAAATCAGTATCAGCGCATATCCTAAAACGGCCGCGACGATGAGCGCGAAAACACGCGGATAAAAACTCGACGGCATCGGCATCGCGCTATCCTAACACTTGCAGCCGTGGGGCAAGGGGTCTCGAGCGGGCGTAGGCCGTCTCCTAAATATTCCCCGATACGCGTAACATTGGATTTTTCGCGGAGACTACAACGGGCGCGCAATGACAACAATTACCGTCAACAATCAATTGGTTAACGTCGACGCCGAAGCGGATACGCCGTTGCTCTGGGTGCTGCGCGATCATCTGGGAATGACGGGCACCAAATTCGGTTGCGGCATGGCGCTGTGCGGAGCTTGCACCGTGCACATCGACGGCGCCGCAACGCGTTCCTGCGTGTTGCCCCTGAGCGCGGCGGCCGGCAAGTCCATAACGACCATTGAAGGGCTGTCTGCGGATCGCAGCCACGCCGTGCAGAAAGCCTGGCTCGAGATCGACGTGCCTCAATGCGGTTACTGTCAGTCCGGACAAAGCATGTCCGCGGCAGCACTGCTAAAATCGAATCCAAAACCCAGCGATGCAGATATCGACGCCGCGATGTCCGGCAATATTTGCCGATGCGGCACCTACTCCAGAATCCGCAAGGCGATCCATCGCGCCGCGGACCTGCTCGCTGCGGGCGCGGTAAAGTGAGGCCCGCCTCCGAGCTGAGCCGCCGTGATTTCCTGAATGCGACGGCCACCGTCGGTGGGGGCTTGATCATTGCGCTGACGTTGCCGGGTGCGGCGGGATCCGCTCCGGCCGGGCGTGCAGCCGCGAGTCAATTGAATGCGTGGCTGAAAATAGCCCGCGATAATTCCATCACCATCATCGTCGATCGTTCCGAGATGGGGCAGGGGGTGTATACGGCGCTGCCGATGCTGATGGCGGAGGAACTGAACATCAATCTCGACCTGATTCAGATCGTTGCCGCTCCCGTGGGCGACGCCTACATCAGTCCCGGAAACGGCGGACAGATCACCGGCACCAGCAACAGCGTCCAGGAATCATGGGCCAAGCTGCGCACGGCGGGCGCGACCGCCCGTACCATGTTGATTGCGGCTGCCGCCCAGCGCTGGCGGGTCGAGCCGGCGCAATGCCACGCCAAGAACGGCACCGTCGTCAATGCGCGAGGTGCGGTTCTGACCTACGGCGAGCTCGCCGACGCAGCCGCGAAGCTGCCCACGCCGAAGGACGTGAAGCTCAAGCCGAAGATCGACTTTGAGATCATCGGCAAGTCCCGGCCGCGCACCGACACACCGGGCAAGGTCGACGGCAGCGCCGAATTCGGCCTCGACGTCAAATTGCCGGGGATGCTGCACGCCGCGCTCGCTCAGAGTCCGGTGCTCGGCGGCAAGGTGCTGGCTCTCGATTCCGGCGCGGCAGAGAAAATGCCCGGCGTGCGCAAGGTGATGATCACCGCGAGCGGCGTGGTGGTCGTTGCCGACCATTTCTGGCAGGCCTTGAAGGCCCGCAAGGCCTTGGCCATCACGTGGGATCCGGGTCAGAACGTCGGACTCGACAACGCCGCCATCCAGGCGCAGCTGAAGAAAACCGCCGCGGCCGGCGACGGCCTGTCGGCGCGCGCCGATGGCAATGCGGCGGCGGCCCTCAAATCGGCCGCGCGACGATTGAGCGCGGCCTACTATTTGCCGCTGCTCGCCCACGCAACCATGGAACCGATGAATTGCACGGCCGACGTCAAGGCCGACGGCTGCGATTTGTACGTGGGCACGCAAGTGCAGCAGGTGGCGCAAACCACGGCGGCGGCCGCCGCCGGGCTGCAGCCCGCGCAGGTGCGGGTGTACACCACATTGATCGGCGGCGGCTTCGGCCGGCGCCTCGACATCGATTTCATTCCCGCTGCCGTCGAGGCCTCGAAGGCGGTGGGAGCGCCGGTGAAGGTGATTTGGACGCGCGAAGATGATATGACCCACGACACCTACCGTCCGCCCGCCTATGAAGAAGTCAGCGGCGGGCTCGACGCGTCAGGGAAACTCGTCGCCTGGAAGCTGCACATCACCAGCCCCTCGATCACGGCGCGAATGTTTCCGCCGGTCAAAGGAGTCGATGATTCGGTGATCGAGGCCGCCGTCAACAATCTCTACGATGTTCCGAACCTCGCCGTAAGCTATTCGCGCCAGGAAATCGGCATCGATGTCGGCTATATGCGCTCCGTCAGCCACGCGCCCAATTGCTTCGTCATCGAAAGTTTCATGGACGAACTCGCCGCCGCCGCGGGCAAGAATCCCTTCGATTTTCGAATGCAGCATCTCGGCAAGAAGCCGCGCCAGCGCCGCGTCCTGCAACTGGCCGCCGAACGCGCCGGATGGGGCAAGGCGCCCGCCGGCCGCCATCTGGGCCTGGCGCTGATGGAGGGTTACACCACCCACCTGGCGCAGGTGGCGGAAGTCTCCATCGTCGGCGGAGCACTCAAAGTCCACAAAATCGTTTGCGTGGTGGACTGCGGCCAAATGGTCAATCCGCGCATTGTCGAATCGCAAATCGAAAGCGGCATCGTCTTCGGACTCTCGGCTGCCTTGTGGGGAGAGATCACCCTCGTTGGCGGCAAAGTTCAGCAAACCAACTTCAACAACTATCGGCTGCTGCGCAACAACGAGTTGCCCGAACTCGATGTGC
>DATLVV010000612.1:0-3250 GCA_035577165.1 Steroidobacteraceae bacterium
TCCCCGGGGTGTATCTGCTGCGTGAGTATCGGCGCTACTACCCGGCCGGAGAGGTCTCGGGACATGTCGTCGGCTTCACCACCATCGATGACAAAGGCCAGGAAGGCCTGGAGCTGGGCTTCGATCAATTGCTGAACGGCGAGGATGGAGCGAAGCGCGTCATTCAGGACCTGTACGGCCACTACGTCGAGAACGTCGAAAGCATCAGGAGCCCCCGGCCGGGCCGCGACCTCGTGACCAGCATCGATCTGCGCATTCAGTACCTCGCGTACCGCGAGCTCAAATCCGCGATGCAGGAGTATCGCGCGCATGCGGGCTCCGTCATCGTGGTCGACGTCGACACCGGCGAAGTGCTGGCCATGGTGAATCAGCCTGCGTACAACCCCAACGATCGCGAACAGCTCAAGGCCGGCCTGTACCGCAATCGCGCCGCCACCGACATTTTCGAACCGGGCTCGAGCATCAAGCCGTTCATCATGGCCGCGGCGCTCGCCTCGGGGCAATACCGCCCCGACAGCGTGGTCGATACCTCGCCGGGGTTCTTGAAGGTCGGCAGCAAGGTGTTCGAGGACGAACATAATTTGGGCGCGATTGATTTGGCGACCATCCTGGCGAAGTCGAGCAACGTCGGCACCGCCAAGGTGGCGCTGTCGCTCCAGCCCGGACAGATCTGGAACACATTGACGGGGTTGGGATTGGGGCAGGTGACGGGCAGCGGCTATCCCGGCGAATCCGCCGGCATGCTGAGTCAGTTCGCGCATTGGCGCCCCATCGGCATCGCGACCATGTCGCATGGCTATGGGCTCTCGGTCACGCCGCTGCAACTGGCGCATGCCTACGCGACCCTCGGCGCCGGCGGCATCAAGCGCCCCATCACCTTCGAGCGCGTTTCGGGCCCGGTGCCGGGTGAGCGCGTGCTCGACCCCAAGGTGGCGCACGAATTGGTGCAGCTGATGGAACAGGTGGTCGAAAAAGGCGGCACCGCGACCCGCGCCTCGCTGATCGGCTATCGGGTATCCGGGAAGACCGGTACCGCATTCAAATCCATCGCCGGCGGCTACTCCACCGACCGGATCATGGCGGTGTTTGCCGGCTTGGTGCCGGCATCGCATCCGAAACTCGCCACGGTGGTGGTGATCGACGAGCCGAGCCGGGAGTTGCAGCAGGGCAGCCCGTTGGCGCAGGGCGGCACGGTGGCCGCGCCGGTGTTCGCGAGCGTGATGTCGGGCGCACTGCGCCTGATGGACGTGCCCCCCGATGACTTGCAGAACGTGCCGGCGGCGACCCTGGTGCAAGCCAGCGACGTCCAATGAGCACCTCACTCACCTGGCTGCTCGACGGCATCGCCGCCGTCCCCGCGAATGAAGCGCGAGTCGAGGATCTGACGCTCGACAGCCGCGAGGCGCGCGCCGGCAGCCTGTTCCTCGCGTTGCAGGGCCGCACCACACACGGACTGAAATTTGCTGCGCAGGCTGCGGCGCGCGGCGCCAGCGTGGTGTTGTGGGAGCCGAGCGCCGAGGTTTCGCCGCCGAGCCTGCCGGCCGGCGTGTTCGCGGCGGCGATACCCGCCTTGAGCGCGCTGGTGGGGCGCATTGCCGACCGATTCTTCAACTGGCCCTCCTCGCAGCTGCGCATCACCGCGATCACGGGGACCAACGGCAAGACCACCTGCGCCTACCTGCTGGCCCAATGCCTGGAAAAGCTCGGTTCGCAGGCGGCCTATATCGGCACCATCGGCTGGGGCCGAATCGCGGCGCTCGAGCCGGCCGCGCTCACCACCCCCGATGTGGTGACCCTGCACCGCGTGCTCGCTTCCTTGAGATCCAGGGGTGTGCGCGAGGTGGCGATGGAAGTGTCCTCGCAGGCGCTCGATCAGGACCGCACCGCCGGCGTGCGCCTGCATTCGGCGGCGTTCACCAATTTGAGCCGCGATCACCTCGACTATCACGAGACCATGGCCGCCTACGGCGCCGCCAAGGCGCGTCTGTTCGATGCCCCGGACTTGCAGCACATCGTCATCAATGTCGGCGACGACTTCGGCCGCCGCTTGGCGCAGAGCTACGACGGGCGCGTGCCGCTCACCGCGGTCTGGATCGGCACCGGCGGCTCGGGCTGGCTGGCCGACCGGGCGCTGTGCGCGGCGCGGGTCACTTTGGATTTGCACGGCGTGTCGATGCAGATCGACGGCAGTTTCGGCAAAGCCGAAGTCGCCACCCGCCTGCTGGGCCGCTTCAACGCGGAGAACGCCTTGATCGTCATGGCCTGCCTGTTGGCGCAAGGCGTATCTCTCGGGGATGCGGCCCGCGCTTTGGCCGAATGTGTGCCGCCGCCGGGACGCATGGAAGTGGTCGAGCCCGCCGCCCGCGGCAGGCCGGTGGCCGTCGTCGACTACGCGCACACCCCCGATGCGCTGGCACAGGCGCTGCGTGCGTTGCGGGAGCATTGCACCGGCGCGCTGTGGTGCGTGTTCGGCTGCGGCGGCGATCGCGACTCCGGCAAACGCCGGATCATGGGCGCCGTGGCGGATGAGCTCGCGGATCAGATCATCGTCACCGACGACAATCCGCGCTCCGAGGATCCAAAGGCCATCACCGGCGACATCCTCAGCGGCATCACCTCGCGCGAGGTGCGCGTGATTCACGACCGCAGCGAAGCGATCGCCGCGGCGCTCAAGGAAGCGCAGGCAGCGGATGTGGTGCTGATCGCAGGCAAGGGTCATGAGGACTATCAGATTTACGGCGAGACGCGGCGCAGCTTCAGCGACCGGCGAGAGGCGCAGCGCTATCTAGGGGCAGCGGCATGATTGGGGAGCGGCCATGAAACGAACCCTGCGCGACGCGGCGGCGGCGGTCGGCGGACAATTGGTCGGCGCCGATCATCCCTACGGCGCGGTCGCCACGGATAGCCGGACTCTGCAGCCCGGGTCCCTGTTCGTCGCGCTGCGCGGTCCGAATTTCGACGGCGGGGAATTCGTTGCGGCGGCGGCGGCGCAGGGCGCCATCGGCGCCCTGGTGGCACGCGCGGTGCCGGATGCCATACCGCAAATCGTGGTGCCCGACACGCTGCGCGCGCTGCAGGCCCTCGGCCAGGCGTGGCGCAGCCAATTCACCATGCCCGTAGTGGCGGTGGGCGGCAGCAACGGCAAGACCACCGCCAAAGAGATGACGGCGGCGATTCTGTCGCGCATGGGCTTGTGCATGGCAACCCGGGGCAATCTCAACAATCACATCGGCGTGCCCGTGACCTTGAT
>DATLVV010000613.1:0-4146 GCA_035577165.1 Steroidobacteraceae bacterium
CAGACATCATTGCGCTGGACGGCGATCCCGTCGCCGACCTGACTGCTGTTCGGCGCGTGGTATTCGTCATGCGAGGCGGTGTCGTCTATAAATGGACCGGCCGCAAGGTGCAGCCCTAGGAGCCTGTCTGAGTACTCAGACCTGGCCGCCCTCAAAGACCAGAATCGCAGCCGCGAGATCCTCGAGCGCAGCGCCGACCGACTTGAACACAGTGATCTCGTCCTTGTGCCGCCGTCCCGGCTGAAGATGGCGGCATAGATCGTGCAGGTCGTACACCGCGTCCTCCTTGAGCACGCCGCTGGCAATGGGCGACACGATGTCGCCGGCCTCGTGCATCGCGCCCTCGCGCGTGTCGACGAACACCCGCGACTTGCCGATCAGATCATCATCGGCCTCACGCATGGCGGGGGTGTAGCCGCCCACCAGGTCAACGTGGGTGCCGGGACGGATCCAGGCGCCGTGGATCAGCGGATCGGTCGCGAGCGTCGCAGCCGAAATGATGTCGGACTCGGACGCCGCGGCCGGCAGGCTTGCGGCGACCCTCGCCTCGATGCCGCGGCTGCAGAGCTCATCGGCGAGCGCTGCGGCATGGGCTGTCGATCGCCCCCAAACCTGCACGATCTTGAGAGTGGGGCGCAGCGCGACGTGAAAGTGCGCCAATTGCCGCGCAATTCTGCCGCAGCCGACGATGAGAAGGGTGCGCGCGTCGGCGCGCGCCAGATACCGCGCGGCCAGCGCGGAAGTGGCCGCGGTGCGCCGCGCCGTCAGTTCTCCGCCGTCGATCATGGCTTGCACGGTGCCGGTATGGGCATCTGCCAGGATGTACGCCGCGGACACGGCAGGTTGTTGCCGCCGTGAATTGCCCGGAAAGACCGTGACTATTTTAATTCCGAGATAGGCGCCGGCGCGCCATGCCGGCATCAGCAGCAGGGTTCCGTCATTCTCGCCGGGCACCGGCACGGTATGATGATGCCGCATCGGCGTCGTGCAGCCATCGCGGAACATCCGTTCGAGCGCGGTGGCGAGCGCCTCCGGTTGCAGGCGTGTCACCACGGTCGCGGCATCGATGATCTGCACTGCGGCAGTGTAACATCAGCAAATATGGATCTTGACGCATCCACCGCACCGCTTCGCGGGCTATGGGAGGACACCGCGAGCCCGTGGTCCATGGCTGCGGTAATTTGCGACACGGTTTCGGCGGACGTGGTGGTGATAGGTGCCGGCTACACCGGATTGTCGACGGCGCTTCACTTGGCGCAGGCCGGAGTATCGGTCGTCGTCCTGGAATCACACGATGTCGGATTCGGCGGATCCGGGCGCAACGTCGGCCTGGTCAATGCCGGTATGTGGGTGACTCCGGATGAGGTTGTCGCATCGCTGGGTGAACACTACGGAGAGCGTTTGCTTCGTGTGCTTGGCGATGCGCCGAAGTTGGTCTTTGAACTGATCGATCGCCACGGCATTCAATGCGAGCCTGAACGCGCCGGAACTCTGCATTGCGCGGTCGGCAACGGCGGACTCGAGGATATCGAGCGCCGCGCTGCGCAGTGGCGGGTGCGAGGAGTCCCTGTACTGATACTGAGCGCTGCGGAAACGGCGGCAAAATTGGGCACCGATGTGTACACAGGCGCGCTGTGGGATCGGCGTGCCGGCACGATCCAGCCCTTGAGCTATGCACGGGGTCTGGCGCGCGCGGCGCTGCAGGCGGGCGCGCGACTCTACACCCGGAGTCCGGTGCAGAGCGCCAGCCACGAGGACGGTGCCTGGACGGTTCGGACCGATCGGGGTGCGGCCAAGGCACAGTGGATTGTCGTCGCAACCGATGCCTACTCCACCGGTCCGTGGGCCCGGATCGACCAGGAACAAATCCATCTTCCCTATTTCAATTTATCGACGGCCCCTCTCGATGAACGATCCCTGGCGACGATTTTGCCGGAACGGCAGGGCGCCTGGGACACACAAAGAGTACTTTGCTCGTTCCGGCGGGACCGCTCGGGCCGCCTGATATTCGGCAGCGTGGGCGCACTCAACGGCGCGGGAAGACGGGTGCATACGGCGTGGGCCAAACGGGCGTTGCGGAAAATATTCCCGCAGCTCGGCGCCGTCACCTGGGAGCGAGAGTGGTACGGAACGATAGGCATGACCGCCGACAGGCTGCCTCGCTTTCACAAGTTGGCGCCCAATGCCGTGTCATTCAGCGGCTACAACGGCCGTGGAATAGCCCCCGGCACCGTATTTGGCCGGCTCCTGGCCGAGTACATCGCCGGGAGATTGTCGGAGAGCGACCTGCCGCTCCCGGTAACGGATGTTCGCGTGCCGCCGCTGCGAAGGCTCAAACAGACCTGCTTCGATCTGGGTTCGCAGCTCGTGCATTTCACCCAGGCGCGTTTCTAGCGGCCGGGTTGCCCGGTCAAGAATTCCGCGTCCTCGATCATTTCAATCACCAGAGGCCGGTCGGACTCGCCGGCGGACTGCAGCAATTGCCGCAAATGCGCGAAACTGACCGCGCGCTCGGCGCGGCAACCGAAGCCCGCGGCGACCGCGAGAAAATCCGGTGTGTAGATGTCGACGCCGATGGCGGGAATGTTGCGGTTCTGCATGAAGCGCTTTATTTCGCCATAGCCGCGGTTGTTCCACAGCAGCACAATGATGGCTGTCTTGGCCTCGACGGCTGAGGCCAGTTCGGGCAGGGTAAATTGCAATCCGCCGTCCCCGACCAAGGCAACCACCGGGCGGCCCGGCGCAGCCAGCTTGGCGCCGATGGCTGCCGGCAATCCGTAACCCAGCGTGCCGTAGCCCGTGGCGGAATTGAACCAGGAGCGCGGATGGTTGGCCTCGAACAGATGATTGCCGGAGTAAACGGGTTGAGTCGAGTCGCCGGCGACGATCACGTCGGGGAGTGCCTCCTGCAAAATCTCGAGCGTGCGCCGCTGGCCCGACCAGCTCGCAGGCCACTGCGCTTCCAGGCGCGCCCGAACGTCGGCGGCGCGGCGCGATCCCGGACTCGCCGAGGAGTACTTCGTGCGATTGCCCAGGCCGGCCAACAATGCAGTCATCGCCATCCGGGCGTCGCTCAAGATCGCTACATCGGCGGCGAAATTCCGATTGAGCTGCTCCGGGTCGATGTCGATACGGATCAGCGTGCCGGCGATTTGAAAATTTCCATCGAACACGACGTCGTAATCGGTCTCGCCGAGTTCCGTGCCGATGGCCAGCACCACATCCGAGTTCAACGACAACTCGCGCACCGGCGGCAGGGATTGATTGGAGCCCAGTGACAAGGGATGGCCTTTGGGCAGCACACCCTTGGCATTGATGGTGCAGGCCGTGGGCGCATCCAATGCCTCGGCCAAGCCGCGAGCCTCATCGCCTGCATCGCATGTACCGCCGCCCAGCAATAGCAGCGGGCGCTGCGCCGAATTCAGCACGGACACGGCCCGTGCGATGGCATCGGGGCAGGGCGCCGGACGGCTCGGTCGGGCGCCCAGCTTTCGATCGACATGATCGGCAGGTGCGGTGATTACATCGATCGGAATCTCGATGTGCACCGGGCGCGGGCGTGCACTGCTGAAGATCGCAAAGGCGCGCGACAACGTTGCCGGTAGTTCGTCAGGGCGCATCAAGGTGTGACTGAAGGCGGATACCCCCGAGACCAGATTGCGTTGCGACGGCAGTTCATGCAGTCGGCCCCCGCCCATCCCCAACTGCTCGGTCTTGTTGACGCTGGAGATGACCAACATGGGAACGGAATCGGCAAAGGCCTGCCCCATGGCCGTCACGATATTGGTCATGCCCGGACCGGTGATAATGAAGCACACGCCCGGCCTGCCGCTGACCCGCGCATAGCCATCGGCCATGAATCCCGCACCCTGTTCGTGGCGCGGCGTGATGTGGCGAATCTGCGTCGCCGGCAGGCCTCGATACAACTCCACGGTGTGCACGCCCGGAATTCCGAACACGACACGCACGCCCAAGTCTTCCAGCAGCCGGACCAGCAGCTCGCCGCAGGTCAACATTTACAGCCTCCACGCGGATCAGACGACTACCGACCAGGCAAGGCACCTTGGCCACGCAGTATTGTGATCGACGCAGAGGTCAAGAGGAAGCGCTTATCGCTGATGCAAGCATGATCAGCCCCACCGAAGG
>DATLVV010000614.1:0-5269 GCA_035577165.1 Steroidobacteraceae bacterium
CGCAGAGCAGGATCAGCTCGCGCTCGAAAGTCACCAAAAAGCCGCCGCCGCCTACGCATCCGGGTTTTACAAAGATCTGGTGTGCAACTATCTCGGGGTTTCCCAGGACAACAACATCCGCCGCGATACTTCACTCGAGAAGCTGGCGAATCTCAAACCGGTGTTCGATACCTCCGGGGCCGGTACCCTGACCGCGGGAAATTCCACGCCGATGACCGATGGTGCGTCGGCGGTGCTGCTTGCGACCGAGGCTTGGGCACGCGAGCGAAACTTGCCGGTGCTGGCTTTCTTGAGCTACGGCGCCGTTGCCGCCGTCGACTACATCGACAAGAAGGAGGGCCTGCTCATGGCGCCGGCGTACGCCGTGCCGCGGATGCTCAACGACGCCCGCCTTGCGCTCCAGGACTTCGATTTCTATGAAATACACGAGGCCTTTGCCGGGCAGGTGCTGTGCACGCTCAAGGCCTGGGCCGATCCGGTTTTCTGCCGCGACAAGCTGCGGCTGCCCGCGGCTCTCGGCGTCATCGATCGCGCCAAGCTCAACGTCAAGGGCGGCAGTCTCGCAATCGGCCACCCCTTCGCTGCGACCGGCACGCGCATCGTCGCCACGCTCGCAAAGGTTCTCGATGACACCCACGCCAAGCGCGGCTTGATCTCGGTCTGCACCGCCGGCGGCATGGGAGTTACCGCCATTCTCGAACGTTGACTCGTGTTGAGCGCCGGCGAACGAACGCGTTATCCTTTGCGCCCACCTTTTGAGGAGCTCGCAGCCATGGGAACCCAGGTTGAACTCACCGCAACCGACGGCCATCGCCTGTCGGCCTATCTCGCGGAACCGAAGGCCGCACCGCGCGGCGGCATCGTCGTCATCCAGGAAATTTTTGGCGTGACCCGCCACATTCGCGCCGTCGCCGATCAATATGCCGCAGCAGGATTCCTCGCCGTTGCACCCGCGCTGTTCGACCGCGTGGAACGCAACGTCGATGTTCCGTACACCGACATGGCGAAGGGCTTCGGCTACATGCAGGCGCTGAACAACGATCAGGTCATGCTCGACGTGCAGGCCGGCATTGCCCGGGTTCGCGCGGCCGGCAAGGTGGGCGTGGTGGGTTATTGCTGGGGAGGCACCGTGGCGTACCTGGCCGCGGCGAGACTGAACATCGATGCCGCCGTCGCCTACTACGGGGGCGGAATCAACCGCTACACGGCGGAAAAACCGCGGGTTCCCGTGATGTTTCACTTCGGCGAGAAAGACACCCACATTCCCCAATCGGCCGTCGGGGAGATCAAGGCCGCCTATCCGCAGGGCATCTATCATCTGTATCCTGCGGATCACGGCTTCAACTGCACGGATCGCGCCAGCTTCGAGCCTGCCAGCGCAAAGCTCGCCCTGGAGCGCAGCTTGGAATTCCTTCATCGCTACATTGGTTGAGATATGCCCATGAAACTGAAAGATCCTCTATTGCTGCGCGAACTGTGCTTCATCGACGGCACTTGGATCCCCGCCGACAACGGCGCAACCTTGAACGTGCACAATCCCGCCACGGCCGGGAAACTGGGGCTGATACCGAACATGGGTGCGGCGGAATGCCGGCGGGCAATCTCGGCCGCGGCCGCCGCGCTGCCGGCGTGGGCAGCGCGCACCGCCAAGGATCGCGCATCGGCTCTGCGGCGCTGGTTCGACCTGATGCTGGTGCATCAAGAGGACCTGGCCGTGCTCATGACCGCCGAACAGGGCAAGCCGCTGGCCGAGTCCAAGGGAGAAATTCTTTACGCCGCCTCGTTCATCGAATGGTTTGCGGAGGAAGCCAAGCGTTTGTACGGCGACGTCATTCCCGGTCACCAGGCCGACAAGCGAATACTCGTGCTGCGCCAGCCGGTGGGCGTGGTTGCGGCCATCACGCCGTGGAATTTTCCGGCGGCGATGATTACCCGCAAGGCAGGACCTGCGCTGGCGGCCGGATGCACCCTGGTTTGCAAGCCGGCGACCCAGACCCCCTACTCGGCGCTGGCCTTGGCGGAGCTCAGCCATCGAGCGGGGATTCCCAAGGGGGTGTTCAATGTAATCACGGGTACTGCGGCCGCAATCGGCGGCGAGATGACGTCGAACCCGACGGTGCGCAAACTGACCTTCACGGGCTCCACCGAAATCGGCAAGAAATTGATGGCGCAATGTGCCGGGTCGGTGAAGAAGATCTCTTTGGAACTCGGCGGCAATGCGCCGTTCATGGTCTTCGACGATGCCGATCTGGACGCCGCGGTTCAAGGTGCGATTGCCAGCAAGTATCGCAATACCGGCCAGACCTGCGTTTGCGCCAATCGTCTGTTGGTGCAGGCCGGCGTGTACGACGCGTTTGCGAAGAAGCTCACCGATGCCGTGGGAAAATTGCGCGTCGGTGACGGTTTGGCGGGAGTCACCGACCAGGGACCGCTGATCGACGCCAAGGCCGTCGCCAAGGTCGAGGAGCATATTGCGGACGCCGTCGCGAAGGGTGCAGCCGTCGCGCTGGGCGGCAAGCGCCACGCGCTGGGAGGCACTTTCTTCGAGCCCACGATCCTGACCCAGGTGACCCCCAGGATGCTGGTGGCCCGCGAAGAAACCTTCGGCCCGGTGGCTCCATTGTTCAAGTTCCAAACGGAAGCCGAGGCGATCGCCATGGCGAACGACACCGAGTTCGGCTTGGCTGCATACGTATATACGCGCGACCTGGCGCGAAGCTGGCGGGTATCCGAAGCGATCGAATACGGCATCGTGGGATTGAACACCGGCATCATTTCCACGGAAGTGGCGCCGTTTGGCGGCGTCAAGGAATCAGGAATCGGGCGCGAGGGTTCGAAGTACGGAATTCTCGACTACACCGAGATGAAGTATGTGTGCATCGGCGGAGTGAGCTGACATCTGTGTTGGGACGGTTCCTGGAGTACTCGCTGGCAACGCCGGATATTCAGGCATCGCTGGACTTCTATACCCGGCTTGGATTCTCTCAAGCGGAAGCCGGCGAGGCATGGTCGCACCCCTACGCGGTCGTGACCGACGGCAGGATCTGCCTGGGGCTGCATCAAGCGGCGATCGCGCCCTCCCTGACCTTCGTCAAACCGGGATTGCTGAAGCATCTGGAAACGCTCGAGTCGCTGGGACTTGAATTCGAGTTCCGGCATCTCGGCAATGACGTGTTCAACGAAGTCGGCTGGTTCGACCCCTCGGGTCAATTGATCAGGCTCGTCGAAGCACGGACGTTTTCGCCGAGCAAGCGTGCCGGCACCGACACTTCACGTTGCGGCTACTTTCTGGAATTCGCGCTGCCGGCGCCGAATCTCGACGCATCCAAGGCGTATTGGGAACAACTCGGGTTCGTCGGGATGGACGAGACGCTGGACCTTCTGCCTCACATCTCCTGCACCAGCGACTATGTCGATCTGGGCCTGTATGACCCGGCGCATTTGCACCGCGCAACCCTGCGGTTCGAGGTGGACGATGTCGGCGGAACCCTCGCCCGGCTTGCCGAAGTCGGCATATCAACGGCCGGAGAATTGCCATCGCCGTTGCGGCAAGTGCCCGCAGCGGTCTTGGCAGCGCCCGAAGGAACGCCGCTGCTGCTGTCCTCGAGCGCCTGAGCAGGAGCGCGGCGTGGCTGACGCGGCGGCGTGGCTGACGCGGCGGCGACCGCTGCTAGGGCAGGGCGACGATCTTGAATTTGACGGTCATCGCATCCTGAACTTGCAAGGCTCCCAGCATGAGACTGTACGGAGTGAGCCCGAGATCGGTTTGGCGCAGCTCCACCCTGCCCGTCGCCGACAAGCGCCCCGGCTCGCTCTGCAATGTAAACGGCACGTCAATTGTCGATTCGTGTCCTGCAACGCCGACGGTGACGGCTGCGGTCATCGCACCGGGGTTCGCCGCATCCTGTGCGGCCGAAACGCGCAGGCTCTTGACGGTGATCGACGGAAATTCTGCGGCATCGAGTACCGCCGCACCCAGCATGTTCTGCAGCGTTCCCGAGCGGGCGTCGTCGGGCACCGCGGCTGCGAAATCGGCCCCCTCCTCGGCGCGCGCCTGTGCATCGTCCACCACGAAACCGGCGGCCGGTACGCTCAGCCAGAATGCAGGCGGGTCCGGTGCGTCCGCCACACTGACTGCACCGCGAATCGTGCGGTTGACCATGACGTGGTTGTGTCCGAAGTGCGCCAGCGGGCCCGCGCGAAACACCAGGATGCGCAGCTCGGACTGAGCCTCGTCGACGTGGTAGACAGTGCCGCCAACCGGCAGTTCGGGACGCCCTGCCGATGCATCGGGGCTTGGCGGCGTGCCTTGCCGCGTACGAGGTGCGCCGCAGGCGGCCAATGCCAGCACCAGAACGCCAACGCCGAGACTTTTGAACACGAGCGGCCCCGCTGTCTTGCTAGACTACATCGAGTGCAGTCTGCACTTGGAGCCGGAAGTATGCCAAGCCGTAATACCCCGACGCGCTATAGCGCGGTCGCGCAAGCGTTTCACTGGATCATCGCCGCGCTGATCGTGACCCAGTTCGTGCTCGCCTACACGGCCGATGATCTGCCGCTCGGCGTTCATAAGCTGGCGCTGCTGGCGCGGCACAAGAGTTTCGGCATGACGATACTGATGCTGGCGGTATTGCGCCTGTTGTGGCGCCTCAGGAATCCCGCGCCCGCATTGCCCGCAGGCATGACGTCCTTGGAGAGGCTGCTGGCGCGGGCGACTCATATCGCCTTCTATGTGCTGCTGTTTGCAATGCCCCTGACCGGATGGATGATGTCCTCGGCAAAGAACTATTCGGTCAGCTGGTTCGGAGCGTTCACCTGGCCGAATCTCATCGGCAAGAACGAAAATGCCTTCGAACTGCTGCGCTCGACCCACCATATCCTGAGCTACCTGCTGTTCGCGATCGCGGTTTTGCACATTCTCGCGGCGCTCAAACATCATTTTTGGGACAAAGACGATGTGCTGCTGCGCATGCTCCCCCTAAACAGGCCGGAGAAGGCCAAATCGGAGAAATAGTCATGATGAAACGCCTCATGGCAGCCATGCCCCTCGCTTTCGCGCCTGCCCTGGTGGTGAACGCCGCGGGTGCCGTGGCAAGCTACTCGGCGGACCCACAGCAAAGCCGTTTGGAGTTCGTCGGAGTGCAGGCCGGCGCGGATTTCAAGGGTTCTTTCCGCCAATTCTCGGCCGCCGTCGATTTCTCCCCCGATGCACTCGCCAATTCGCGCATCGACGTGCAGGTCGATTTGAAGTCGGTGGATTCGATGGATA
>DATLVV010000615.1:0-2053 GCA_035577165.1 Steroidobacteraceae bacterium
AGAAGATTCACACCCTGGTGCGTTATCTCGAAATCTGCGACGGCAACATGCAAGAGGGGTCGTTTCGCTGCGACGCCAACGTGTCGGTGCGGCCGCGCGGCCGCGAGAAATTCGGCACACGCGCCGAAATCAAGAATTTGAATTCCTTTCGATTCGTCGAGAAGGCGATCCACTTCGAAGTCGCGCGGCAAATCGAATTGCTCGAGAGCGGCGGCACCGTGGTGCAGGAAACCCGCCTCTACGACTCGGACAAGGACGAAACCCGGCCGATGCGCTCCAAGGAGGAGGCCAACGACTATCGATATTTCCCGGATCCGGATCTCTTGCCGGTGCAGATCGACGAATCGTTCGTCAGTGCCGTGCGCGCGACCCTGCCGGAGTTGCCCGACGACAAAGCCGCGCGCTTTGTGCGCGATTTCCACCTGTCTGCCTACGATGCCGGGGTCCTGAGTGCGAGCCGTGAGCTCGGCGCCTACTTCGAGTCGGTGGTGGCGCAGTTGAGCCCTGCGCAAGCCAAGCTGGCCGCGAATTGGGTCATGGGCGAATTGTCCAGCGCGCTGAATCGCGACAGTCTCGATATCGGCGCTTCGCGGGTATCTCCGCTGCAGCTGAGCGGTCTGCTGGCGCGAATCGTCGATCAGACCATTTCGGGCAAAATCGCCAAGGAGGTCTTCGAAGCGATGTGGTCCGAAGGCGATTCCGCGGATGCCATCATCGAGGCGTCCGGGCTGAAGCAAATTACCGACTCCAGCGCGATTGAAGGCGTGATCGACGCCGTGATCGCCGCCAATCCCAAACAACTGGCGGATTACCGCTCAGGCAAGGACAAATTGTTCGGCTTCTTCGTCGGCCAGGTGATGAAGGCGACCGGCGGCAAGGCCAATCCGGCGCAGCTCAACGAATTGCTCCAGGCCAAGCTCAAGGGTACGTAGATGCACGACCGCGACTGCCTGCATCGCTTCATATTCGAGCGATACCCAATACGCGGACACTTGGTACATCTGGATGCAGCGTGGCGCGCGCTGATCGAACATCGCGACTATCCAATGCCGGTTCGCGATGCCCTGGGGGAAGCGGTGGCCGCCTCCTTGCTGTTGGCTGCGACCATCAAATTCGAAGGGGTCCTATCCTTGCAAATGCAGGGCGACGGCCCGGTACATCTCCTGCTGGCGCAATGTACCGGCGGTCTGGGGGTGCGCGGGCTGGCGCGCTACCGGGAGGCGGGCAGCCAGACTGAGTCCGCCCGCATCGGCGATTCGATCGGCACCGGCGATTTGATCGGCACCGGCAATTTGACCGTGACGCTGGAGACCGACGACGGCGCGCAGCGCTATCAAGGAATCGTGCCGCTGGCGGGTCAACGTCTGGCCGAATCGCTGCAGGTGTATTTCGAAAATTCCGAGCAATTGCCGACCCGGCTCTGGCTGCATGCAGATTCACTCGGCGCCTCGGGAATGCTGCTGCAAAAACTCCCCGGTGCGGAGTCGCCGGCGGGCACCGCTGCCGATGCGGCAGTCATCGACGATGCATGGCGGCGGGTGCAATTGATCGGCGAGACGCTCACCCCGGAGGAGTTGCGCACGCTGGCCGATGTGGAAATCCTGCATCGCCTGTTCAATGAAGACGATATCCGGCTGTTCGAGCCGGCGCCGGTGTACTTTCGATGCCGCTGCTCGCGAGAACGGGTCGGCGGCATGCTGCAGAGCCTGGGCGAGGCGGAAAGCCGTTCGGTGTTGGCCGAACGGGGAACGGTCGAAGTGCATTGCGACTTTTGCAATCGCGCCTATCTGTTCGACGCCGTCGACATCGCGCAATTGTTCAACGCAGGCGTCGCGAGCGACCGCGGCGGCTCGGTGCACTAGTCCATGTTTCTCGAACGGCCGGTTCTACTGTCGGCACTCCCCCCTACGCGGCACCAAGAGAGGCTCGCATTGGCCGTCTCGGCCCTATTGTTCGTGGCGCTGCTCGCGAGGCTTCCCGTGGGGACCCGGCTGCTGCCGCGGCAGGATTCATTCATCCCCATAGTGGACACCATTTTGTTTTTCTGCGATAT
>DATLVV010000616.1:0-14344 GCA_035577165.1 Steroidobacteraceae bacterium
CAAATCCTGAGTGACCTGACGCGTCTTGCCCGTGTAGGGAATGCTCCAAATCGCATAGGGTGCGCCGTCGGTGCCTTCCGGATTCAGCAGCGAGCCCTCATCCCAGGAGGTAATCGAAGTCACCTTGTTGCTCGGTGTGACCGCCCACTCGGCGGTGAGCGACGCCGCTTCATTGTCCTGGCGCCGCCGCGGCGTGTAGTCCTGCGCGATCTGATAGTTGCTCAACGGTGGGCTGCCGTAGTTGCCGTCTGTGGTGCGAAAATACCCGGTGAAGCCGACGCCGCCGGGATTGCCGGGCGAGGGCTGGGCAATTCGGCCGTCGATGATGGCGTAGTTCTGGGGATCCTGCATGCTCTTGGAGAGACGCAAGGTGAAATCGAGGTCATCCCTGGCCTTGAACAAGAACGACAGCCGCACGCCGTACTGATCCACTCCTTCAAGATCAGGATGTCCCGGCAGCACGTTTTGAATGAACCCATCCACCTTGGTATAGGTGAAGGCCACGCGCGCCGCCAAGCGATCGGGAATGAGGGCGGTCTGGAATGCGCCTTCGACTTCACGCCGGTTGTAGTCGCCCACCCCCACCTTGATCTCACCCTCGGTGGTAAATCCTGGCTTGTGAGTGATGAAGTTGATCGCACCGCCGGTGGTGTTTTTGCCGTACAGCGTTCCCTGGGGCCCGCGCAATACCTCGACCCGCTCGAGGTCGTAGAGCTCGACGCCGAATAGCGTGAAGTTGCCCTTGTAGACCTCATCAATGTAGCTCGCCACGGGGCTCGACTGATTCAGGCTGTAGTCGAACATGGACACGCCGCGCAGCGAGAACAGCGGCGAGCCTTCGCCCACGATGCCGTTGACCTGCAAATTGGGCACTTGGGTGACGAGATCGGAGGGACTGTCGAACTTCACGTGTTCGAGCTGCGCGCCGGTGAGCGCGGTGACCGACACCGGCACGGATTGCAGCGACTCCGAGCGCTTCTCGGCCGTGACCACGATGGTCTCAATGGCGTCCGATTGCTCCGCCGGCGCCTGCGCGCGTGCGCTCGCGCTCGTCAAACATCCGGCCACGGCGGCGGCCGCCCCCAGCGAAATCAAGCCCATCGATTTATGCAAGTGCCATCCCCTTCCCTATGTTTTCAATTTGGCGAGCGTCAACCCGTGATGTTAATGCAAACTGATTTGCTCTCCAGATAGGAGGCCACGGCTTCGCCTCCGAGTTCGCGGCCCCAGCCTGACTGCTTGTATCCGCCGAAAGGCATGGTGGCGTCGAGCATGTTGTGACAGTTGACCCAAACAGTGCCGGCTCGCAGTTTCGGCACCAGGCGCAAAACCTTGCCGATGTCCCGGCCCCAGATGCTCGATGCTAACCCGTAAATCGAATCATTGGCGATTCGCGCGATCTCTTCAACATCGTCGTAGGGCTGAGCAACAACCACGGGCCCGAAAATTTCCTCCCGGACAATGGACATTTGCGGTTTCACATCGACGAATACCGTGGGCTCCACGTAGTAACCCGGCGTGGACAAGGCTTTGCCGCCGGTGGCGGCGCGCGCACCCGCTGCCGCGCCCTCTTTCAAGTAACGCGACACGCGTTCGCGCTGCACGGCGGAAACCAGCGGCCCGATCTGAGCGCTAGGATCCAGACTCGGCCCGAGCTTCATGCCCTGGGCCTGCGCCGCAATGCCGTCAACGACCTGGTCGAAAAGCTTGGCGGCCACATACAAACGGGAGCCGGCGCTGCACACCTGGCCTTGATTGAAGAAGATCGCCCCGGCGGCGCCGGGGATGGCGGCATCGAGGTCGGCATCCGGCAGCACGATCACGGGGGACTTGCCGCCGAGCTCCACCGTCACTTTCTTCATGTTGCCGGCAGACGCCTGCACGATCAGCCGGCCGACCTCGGTGGATCCCGTGAAGGTGATCTTGTCGACGCCGGCGTGCGCGGCCAAGGCAGCGCCCGCGGTCGGGCCCATGCCCGTCACGATGTTGAGCACACCCTTCGGTATCCCGGCCTGGAGCGCCAATTCGCCGAGCCGCAGTGCCGTCAACGGCGTTTCTTCCGCCGGCTTCAAAACCACGGTGCAGCCTGCCGCGAGCGCCGGCGCACACTTCCAGGTCGCGAGCAGCAAGGGAAAATTCCAGGCAATGATGGCGCCCACCACGCCGATCGGCTCGCGGGCGGAAAACGCGGCGTATTGCTGCCCGGGGATCAGGGTTCCCGACACCGGCAGAGTCTTACCCTCGAGCTTCGTGGGCCAACCGGCCATGTAGCGCCAGACCTCGACGGCGTGCTTGATATCGACGTGGCGTGCAATGATCACCGACTTGCCATTGTCGAGCGCCTCGAGTTCCGCCAACTCATCGGCATGTGCCTCGATCAGATCGGCGAGCCGGTGCAGCACGCGCTCACGGTCGACCGGCGTCATCTTCGGCCAATCGCCGCCGTCGAACGCCCGGCGCGCGGCCGCGACGGCCTTATCGATATCCGCCGCATCGCCCAGCGCACAATGCGCTAGGATTTGATCGCTGGAGGGCTCACGCACCTCGAACGTCTGGCCGCTCGTGGCGGGGACCCACGCGCCGTCTATCAATAGTTTGCGCGGCGTCCGCAAAAACGCCGCGTTAGCGGCCGACATGGCGGCCAGATCATTGGCAAGCGCCGGAGTGGCGCTCGAGGCAACGGCGGTATTCATCGGAGCTCCTGCGGCTTTAAGGTGTGAGCCCGAGTATCGCCGTCGCGAAGGACGGTGGGGTATAAGTCCTAAGGAGCAGAAGGACTAATACTTTAGTATTGGTTGAACGCTTGACAGGACAGATTAATGAATGAACCCCCCGAAGCGCAGGCGCCGCGCGTACTGATCGCGGACGACCATCCACTCTATTGCGACGCACTGCGGGCCGTCGTGATGCAGGCGCTGGCGGGTGCGGCGATCCGCGTGGCCGAATCGCAGGAAGCCGTATTGGCGGCGGTGAAAGGGCGGGACGGATTCGATTTGATCTTGCTCGACTTGAATCTACCCGGCGCCGTCGCGCTGTCCTGCCTGCACGCCTTGAAGAAACTCGTCCCCCGCACACCCATCGTGGTGGTCTCTGCCGTGGGCGATCCCAAAGTGATGCAAGACACGGTCATGGCCGGCGCCAGTGCCTTCATCCCTAAATCAGCTCCCGGCCAGGTGCTCATTCATGCGCTCAAAGTGATCATCGCCGGGGGCACCTACATGCCGACCGGCGTGGTTGCCGCACTGCGCAATGCCGAGAGCGCTCCCGCCAACTATGAACTGACGTTGCGGCAGCGCCGTGTGTTGGAATTGCTGGCGACCGGACTCTCCAACAAACGCATTGCGCGTGAAATGCAGATCAGCGAAATCACCGTCAAGGCCCATGTGTCGGCCATTTTCCGAAAATTGGGCGTGACCAATCGCACCGAGGCTGGGCTCGAAGCCCGCCGTCTGCTCGACGCCAACTACTGACGAGCCACGCGCTCGAGCAGCGCGCGCAGCGCCGGCAAGCTCAACGGCTTGGCCAGCAGTTCAAACCCGCGGGCTCGCGCGGCCGCGTGCAGCCGCGGATCGGGATCACTGGTCATGATGGCCGCCGCCGGCACGCGGTCAAACTCACGGCGCACCTCCTCGATCGCGGCGTCGCCCTTGATATTTCCCGCCAGATGGTAGTCGCTGATGATGAAATCCGGCGTCAGGTCCGCGCCGATGAACTGCACGACGGCATCGGTGGCGGTGGCCGCGGCGAAGGGCCTGTGGCCCCACTTGGCCAACGTTGCGGCCAGTCCCTGGCGAACGCCGGCGTCGTCGTCGATGACCGCGATCGCCAGGCTCGGGGTTGCAATATCACCGACGGCGGGAGCCGTCCCCGATTTCGAGCGGCGGGACCGTCGGCCGTAGGGGACCACCACGCCGAACAAGGACCCCCGTCCGGGAATCGAGCGCACCACGCGCACCAGGTTCAGCAACGTCGCAATGCGCTCGACGATGGAGAGCCCCAAGCCGATGCCGGCAGACCGCGCCCGTCCGCCCCCGGTCACCTGGTAGTACGCCGAGAAAATGGCCTCAAGGTGTTCGCGCTCGACCCCCACGCCCGTGTCGTACACGGCAATCAACAGACCGTCGCGGCGCCGGCGGCAGCCGATCAGTACGCGACCCCGCGGGGTATAGCGGATCGCATTGCTGATGAGATTGCGCAGCACGGTTTCCAGCAGATGCATGTCGGAGCGCACCCAGGCATTCGAGGCCACATAGCGAAATTCAAGACCCGCCGAGCGTGCGACGCTGTCGAATTCAGGCACCAACTGCCCGAGCAGGACGCTGACCGGGAAGACGGCGTATTGCGGCTCGATGCCCCCGGAATCGAGGCGCGCCACATCGAGCAGAGTGTCGAGCAGATTGCTCAATGAGGCGAGCGCCACCCGCGCCTTCTGAAAGTAATCGAGATCGAGTCCCGTCAGCGTGGATTCACGGATGGATTCAAGAAACAGCAGCGCTGAACTCAACGGTTGCCGCAAATCGTGGCTGGCCGCGGCCAGAAAGCGCGTCTTGGTCTCGTTGGCTTGATCGGCAAAGGCCTTGGCTTGTTTGAGCGCCAATTCGATTTCACGCCGCGAGTCCAGCTCCGCTTTCAGGCGCTGATTGAGCTGCTCGTATTCTTCGGTGCGCTGCCGGATGGTTTCCTCGAGGCTGGCGGCGGCCTGAAACCAGGAAAAAGCGCTGCCCTGCTCGTCCACCGATTTCTCGACGCGGATCATCAGCGCCTTGACCGATTTTTTGAGGGCGCGATTGTCGGCGCGCAGACGCGCGATGATGGCCAGGGCGTTCTTGGAACCGCTTGGCGGCAGCGGCGCAGCCCTCCGGGAACGCGCGCCGGCCTTGACGCGTTTCTTCACGCCGCCGCCAGCCCCAAGCAGGTAAAGGAGTTGTTGGCGTGCACCGTGTTGAATTGCTCGCCAAGCGAGGAGAATCCGGTGACCGCGTTACGGCGCAGCAACGACTCGATGCCCTGCGTCAGGCCCTCACGCTGCATGAAGGCGGTTCGGGCGGCACAATCCACGCCGATCACCAATTCCGGCGCGCCAATTCGCTGGCGCATGGAGGTGAAGAGATCGTCGAGCCTCGCCACCATGTCGCCGGGCTTGGCGAGTGCGACCACCAGACCCGGTTCCAGCGCGCACGCAAACTCGAGCGCCCCATCGGCATAGATGCGCTGCATGCCGCGTGCATAGTAGTGGCCGCCGATGCGGATCATGAGGGGATACGGCGCAAAATCGCCGCTGGCGCGCGGCGGTTTGCGAAATCCGCACGCCGCCGAGTACACCTCGAGGGCCGGGCGGCCGTCGATTTCGCGCACCACCCGCCGCGCCGGATCGGCCTCGGTGATGACCATTTTCTTGTCGCTCGGCATGTAGTGATTGTGGCAGTACGCGACCACCGGGGCGGCGCACGCGACCATGCAGAGAATCGCGGCGCCGCGCCGCCCGCCGCCCTGGTAGAGGAGCCGAGTGCTGCCGGGCGGATGCCCCAGCGGGTTGAAGTACAAATCGCCGGCGGAGCCGCCGATGAGAGGCATCCCATTCAATTCCATGCCGAGCACGCCTGCGAGCCGTTCCTCGCAGCGTGATTCGGCGTCCACCAACAACAGGGCGAAGCGGTGCGGCAAGGCGCTCGCCGCGGCGTCGAGGTCGCGCCGCAATCGATGCACGCGCGAACGCAGTTCCGGCAGCGCCATGCCGGCCACCTCGTCCAGGAGAGTATCGACCACCGCAAAGCGCCCCGGCGGCAGATGAAAGCCCGCGACACCGTCGGGGCTGAAACCCGCCTCACTGATGACGCGGCCGGTCGCGGCGCCGAGCACGCGATGCAGGCCGCGCTGCGCCAGCTCCGACCCCAGTGCATTGAGGTCGCAGGCCGTGGACGCAAATACCACGCTGGTCGCACCGTCGACATGATCAGCGGCAATCGCCGCGGCGACCTGGGACGCGCTTCCCTGCGCGCGGAAGGCGACAATGGGCGAACTGTCACTCACTTTTTGCTGCCCGGGTCCCCGGCGGCGCGACGGCAAAATCTTCTTCCCAATATTCCTGGGCGCGGCGTGCAGCTCCAACAGGTCTGTCGGCCTCGGCGCGACGCAGCTCGACGCGACGAATCTTCCCCGAAATGGTCTTTGGGAGCTCGGCGAATTCGATGCGGCGAATGCGCTTGAAAGGCGCCACCCGCCCGCGTACATGCTCCAGAATCGAACGCGCCGTTGCGGAATCGCCCACCTCGCCTGCGGCCAGAACCACAAATGCCTTCGGGACCGACAAGCGCAGCGGATCCGGGCTCGGCACGACCGCAGCTTCCGCGACCGCACGATGTTCAATCAAGACGCTCTCCAATTCGAAGGGACTGATGCGATAGTCCGAGGATTTGAAGACATCGTCGAGCCGCCCGACGTAGGTGAAGTATCCGTCCGCATCGCGGCTTGCCACGTCGCCGGTATGATAAAGCCCGTTGCGCATGACCTCGGCTGTCTTATCAGAATCATCCAAGTAGCCCTGCATGAGGCCCACACACTGCGAAGCTACGTCGATGCAAATCTCGCCTTCATCTCCGATGGCCCCGTCGCTCGACACCAGGTGCACCGTATAGCCCGGCAGGGGGACGCCCATGGAACCCGGTTTCAAGGTCATGCCCGGCGGATTTCCGATCTGCGCAGTGGTTTCGGTTTGCCCGAAGCCATCGCGGATGGTCAATCCCCACGCCGATCTCACCTGCTCGATGACTTCCGGATTGAGCGGCTCACCCGCACCGACGACTTCCCGGAGGGTCACCGGCCAGCGCCGCAAGTCTTCCTGAATCAACATCCGCCACACCGTCGGCGGCGCGCAGAACGTCGTGACGCGGCAGCGCACGATTTGATCGAGCAACGCCGCTGCATTGAAGCGCTGAAATTGGTACGCCAGCACGGTGGCTTCGGCATTCCACGGCGCAAAGAAGCAGGACCAGGCGTGCTTCGCCCAACCGGGGGAACTCAAGTTGAGGTGTACGTCGCCCGGACGCAGGCCGATCCAATACGCCGTCGATAGATGCCCGACCGGATACGAGGTGTGGGTGTGCGCGACCAACTTGGGTTTCGCGGTGGTCCCGGATGTGAAGTAGAGCAGCATCAGAGCATCGGCGGCCGTGGAGTCCGACGGGCGCCGGGAACTGTCGGCGCCATGGCTATCCTCGAAGCCGCGCCAGCCCGGAACCGCTCTGCCCACCGCGATTCGAATGGGAGCGCCTGCCAATCCCTCGAAATGCGCGGTGTGCGCGCCGTCCGCCACGATGGCATGCACGCGTCCGCGCGTGAGCCGATCTTCAAGATCCGCTCGCTGCAGGAGCGTCGTCGCCGGGATCATGGTCGCGCCCAGCTTGATCGTGGCGAGCATCGTCTCCCACAAGGGAATCACGTTGCCCAGCATGATCAGGACACGATCGCCCGGCCCCACCCCTTGGGCGGCCAGGTAATTGGCGACTTGATCAGAGCGGCGGGCGAGCGCGGCAAAACTCAGAGTTTGGTCCAGACCCGCATCATCCACCACGCGCAGCGCGGCGCGATCGTTTCCCGCGGCAATATGGTCGAAGTAGTCTCTGGCCCAATTGAAATGTGGGAATTGCGGCCAACTGAAGGCGCGGGCCGCTGCTGCCGGACTGAGGTCATCCTGCAGCAATCGGTTGCGCAAATCGATGAATGCTTTGCCGACGTCCACGAGCCCCCCACCCCACCGGCGTTCCTCGCCTATCATGCACTGCCGCTGCGGGGGCCGATCTACTACTTTCGAACAATTGACGCTGTCGACACGAGTTCGGTTTAACGGCAAGCGCGATTTGCTTCTAATCCATCATCGTGCTATTTCGTACCCATAGTCCGCATGGGGAAGGTCTCATGAAGCTGATTTCGTCCTTAGGTCTCTGCCTGGCGCTCTCCGCGTGCGCTACGGACTACGCCTCCCAGCTGTCTGAATCCAATTTTGGTTATCGTACGCTGTATTCGAGAGACCCGGCGGATCCAGCACAGTTGATGAACGGCTTGTATAACTCGGGACCCGCAGGGACGGCAGTCTGCTTGACGCGATGCTCTGGGGAAGCGCCGCTTTGGTCGTCCGGTTTCGCGCCCTAAACGGGCCAGGCATCAATAGGTCTTGATCGTGCGCCCGCTCTGATCCAGGGCCTCGAGCGTCACGTCGAAACCCCACAACCAGCGCAAATGCTTCAGTGTCTGCTCGGTCTCTTCGGGATGCAGCGTCCTGCCGCTGTAGCTTTGATATTGCAGCAAAAGCTTGCGGTCGGAATCTCGTCCATAGCGCACCACCGATATTTCCGGCATGTGCGACTCGAGCCGATAGGAGGCCGCCAATTGACTGCGTATCGCCTTGAACCCCTCGCCGCCGGCCGTGTCATTGACCGTCCAATGATCCAAGCCTTCGCGGGTTTGAATCGCCATCAAGCGAAAATCACGCGCTAATTTCGGGGTCAGGAACTGCAGCAAGAAACTCTCGTCGCGATAGTTTTGCATCACATCGTGGAAGGTTTTGAGCCAATCCTGACCGGCGATCTCCGGAAGATATTCGCGATCTTCCGCGGTGGGCGCCTCGCACACCCGCTTGATCTCGTTCCACGCCGCGAATCCCAGCGCATACGGGTTCAATCTCGCATAATCCGGCTGCCGGATGACATTGGTATGGGAGTGCAGGCACTCGAGCAGAATTCCCTGATCGATCTGCCGCGCATCGTACATGTCGTTGAGCAACCGATGATGCCAAAACGTCGCCCAGCCCTCGTTCATGACCTGGGTCTGGCGCTGCGGGTAGAAGTACTGCGCAATCTTGCGCACGATGCGCGCAAGTTCGCGCTGCCAGGGTTCGAGCTTGGGCGCGTGTTTCTCGATGAAGTACAGTACGTTTTCCTCGGGACTTGCCGGGAACACCGGCTCGGCGGCCGTGGCTTTTTCGGCGTGCGGCACGACGCTGTAGTATTCGGCTTGGCGCATCGTCTCCTGCGCTATCGCCAGACGCCTCGCCTGTTCGACGCGCTCCTTGCGTGTGTCGAGCTTGCGCGGCCGCTTGTACTTATCGAGTCCCTGATCGCGCAGCGCGTGCAAGGCATCCAGAGTCTGTTCGACACGCCCGGCGCCATAGCGCTCCTCGCAATCGGCGACATAGTTGCGGGCGAACAGCATGTAGTCGAGAACTGCGTCGGGCTGGGTCCACTGCTGGAATAGATAATTGCCCTTGGAGAAGCTGTTGTGGCCGAAACAGGCATGCGGAATCACCAGCGCCTGCATGGCCAGGGAATTGCCTTCCATGAGAAAGGCGATGCACGGGTTGGTGTTGAGCACGATTTCGTACGCGAGCGCATTGGCGCCCGACCGGTACTTGCCGCTCTCGATCAGAAAATGCTTGCCGAAGCTCCAATGCCCGTAATTCACCGGCAGACCGCTCGAGACGTAGGCGTCGAGCATTTGTTCGCTGGTGATGACTTCCATCTGGTTGGGAAAGGTGTCGAGTCCGTAGCGCTCGGCGTGCCGGGCACAGATCTGCTCGATGGCGAGGAGATCGTCCATCGTCCATTCGCTGCCGCTGAGTGTGCTCGATTCCCGCATGGCACGGTTCATCCCATGGCGTAGGCGACCGGCTGTTCCTTTTGAAACAGCTTGGCAAGCGCCGGATAGACCTCATCGCGACCCTTCACGGTCGCCATATTGAACTGTTCACTTTTGATGGTACGGTACGCCGTCCACAGACTGCTCGGCGCGTTGCTCGACTCCTCTCCCACCTCGGCGTATACGAAGTAACGCGATTCGGGCAAGAGCTGCGCAATCAAGTACGCCGACGACTCCGTCGAATCCGCGCCGAAGGAGTCGCCGTCGCTCGCCTGCGCGCCGAAAATATTGTATTGCGACGCCGGATACCGCAGGCCGATGATCTCATGCATCTTGGCCAAGGCGGACAGGACCTTGGTGCTGCCCGCCTGCGTGCCGTTGAAAAACGTGTCTTCGTCAACTTCCTGCGCCTGATCGGTGTGCCGGATGAAGACCAGTTCGACTTTGGCGTATTTGCGGCTCAAGAAAAGATATAGCAGCGTAAAAAAGCGCTTCGCCAGATCTTTGCGGGCCTCATCCATGGACGAGGATACATCCATGAGGCAGAACATGACCGCGGCCGTGCGCGGCGACTGGACTTCGATCAAACTGCGGTGGCGCAGGTCGACGGGATCCAAGAACGGAATGTCCGCGCCGCGTTGACGCACCTCCTGCAACTCGAGCTGCGCCGCCTGCACTCGCGCCGGCTCGGCGCTCAGGCGTGCGAGCTCGAGCGCCGCCTCGGCCGCTTCCAACGCTTCCTCGAAGTGCGCCTCGGCGGCCACGCGGCGGCCGATGGACGCCTTGAAAGTGCGCGCCACGCACACCGTTCCCGGATTGCCGTAGCGAACCACGCCGCCGCGGCGAAATCGATTCTCATCGATTTCCAGCAACTCCTTCTTCACCAGCGCCGGCAATTCGAGCTCATCGAACAGCAGCGACAGATACTCTTCGCGCGACAGCGCGAAACGAAACACGTCTTCATCATCGCCGTCGCCTTCGCCGGTGCCCCGTCCCTGGCCCTGGCCGCCGGACGGATCGCGAGGAATCTTGTCGCCGACCCGATAACGCTGGTTGCCGGGAACGACGCGGGCGGAATCGCCGGAGGCCGGATCGATCGAGAAGCTCGGTTCCTTGACGTCCTTGCGCTCGATGGTGACTTCCGTGGACTTGTCATGGTCGCCGAGCTTGCGGCGGGCGATCAGCTGATCGATTTGCGACTTCAAGGCTCCCGAGAGGCGCTTCAAAACGCGCTGCCGATTCGCGGTGCTTTTGCCCTTGTCCGGTCGCCGATCGACGATGACGCTGGTCACGCTGCGAATTCCTGGGAATTGGGGCTCACTGGCGGCGAGCCATCGTCCACCATTCGACCTGACGGCGTACTTGCGTTGGCGTGTGGCCTCGCGCCTGCATCCGCGCGATGAAAGCCTCGTGCTTCTTCTCATCCTCGACATTGCCCTTGGCAAAGTAGGACACCACCGGCAGCAAATCGTCGGTGGCGGCGAACATGCGCTTCTCGATGACTTCACGCAGTTTCTGATAGCTGGTCCAAACCAGTTTTTGACCGCCGGTCTTGTTCTGCGCGCGCAGCACGTGATTGACGATTTCGTGGCGGAAGTCTTTGGGGTTGCCGATGCCGGCCGGCTTTTCCATTTTCTCGAGTTCGGAGTTCAGAGCCGACTTGTCGAAGGCCACGCCGGTGGCCGGATCCACATAGACCTCTTCCTGAATCCAAAAATCGGCAAACGCCACGTAGCGGTCGAACAATTCCTGGCCATAGTCGGTATACGACTCCAAATAGGCGGCCTGGATCTCTTTGGTGAGCTCCTCGAGATAGCGCGGGATCAGGAAGTCCTTGAGATGCACCATGCAGGTCTTTTGCAAATCCGGACTGAAGTCGGAGGTACCGATGCTTTCCTCGATGACCTTTAAAAGCGTCACGGGATCGGCCGATTCTTCGGAGGCGTCGCGATTGAACGCCTTGGCGATGAGTTTGAAGGCATAGCGGGTCGAAAATCCCGTCATGCCCTCATCGGCGCCGGCCGCTTCGCGATACTCGGCGACGCTTTTGGCTTGGGGATCCGACTCGCGCAGATTCTCGCCGTCATAGACCCGCAGTTTCGAGTAGATGCTGGAATTCGCGGGCGCTTTGAGCCGTGACAGCACCATGTAGCGCGCCAGCATCGGCAGTGTGCCGGGCGCGCACGGCGCTTTCTCCAAGGTCGATTCGCGCAGCAGCTTCTGATAGATGGCCACTTCCTCGGTCACGCGCAGGCAATACGGCACCTTGACGATGAAGATGCGGTCCAAGAAGGCTTCATTGTCGCGATTGCTGCTGAACTTCTTCCACTCGCTCTCGTTCGAGTGCGCGAGCACGGTGCCCTGATAGGGCATGGAGCCGAATCCTTCCGTGCCCTTGAAATTGCCTTCCTGGGTCGCCGTCAGCAACGGATGCAGCACCTTGATGGGCGCCTTGAACATTTCGACGAACTCGAGCAGCCCCTGGGTCGTTAGGCACAGGCCGCCCGAGTAGCTATAGGCATCCGGATCGTCCTGACTCAACTTGCTCAACTTGCGCATGTCGACTTTGCCGACCAGCGAGCTGATGTCCTGGGTGTTTTCATCGCCGGGTTCGGTCTTGGCGACCGCCAGTTGATTGAGCACCGAGGGAAAGATGCGTTTAACGCGAAAGCGCGTCAGGTCGCCGTGGTAGTTATGCATGCGCTTCTGCGCCCAGGGGCTCGACAATCCGGTGAGATAGCGCGGCGCGATGCCGTATTCACCTTCGAGCCGCGCACCGAACTTCTCAGGGCTGAAGAGTCCCAAGGGCGACTCGAGCAGGGGGCTGCGGTCGCCGGTATCTCCGTCCACCAACGTGTAGATGGGGTAGCACTCCATCAGACTCTTGAGCTTGATGGCCAAGGTGCTCTTCGCGCTGCCGACAGGCCCCAAGAGGTACAACACCTGCTTACGCTCTTCGAGGCCCTGAGCGGCGTGCCGGTAGAAGGCCACGATCTCCTCGATGATGCCGCCTTCCATGCCATAGAAGTCGGCGAAGGCGTCATAGTATTTGAGGATTCGATTGCCGAACAGCCGCAGCAGCCGCGGATCGGATTTCGTCGCGACCAGTCGCGGCTCACCGATGGCTTTGACCATGCGCTCCGCGGCGAGCGCGTAGGTCATAGGGTCGCTGCGGCACAGCTCGAAGTATTCTGCGAGCGTGAAGTTCGCCGCCACGCTCTTGTCGTAGGATGATTTGAAATCGTTGAAAATCAATGCGCTCGTTGTCACAGGTTCAACCTCGCAAAGTTCACCACTCCGATAACTCGCCTCCGCCATTTTTCTTAGTATTATGTTACGCATTAATCGCCGAACAGCAAACAACCAATGTTTGATGCAAGTCTAGGAATTGAAAAGTGCGATGCACGTCGCACTCGCGCAACGCTCAAGAAATTTAGAACAAGTGGCGCAGGCGGAGTTCATTCGTATGGCCGCGCAGCGCACCAATCATTGAATAGAATCTCGCCTTGCCAGCGGCACGAACGAGCGCTTTGAACCAACGCGCGCTCCGGTCAACGAATTTTTGTGAATCAGTGCATCCAAGGTGTCGACTGCCCCAAACGATGCCCGCAGCTTCGCGGCTCGATGCAGTCATTCGAGCCGGCGGTTGCGTGAGTTTAATGTTGCGTGTGCGCGAACGATGCTATCGTTAGAACTCGGGGCGACATCTCCAAAGCCAGCCCAAGGAGGGGTGCGCCTAAATCACCGCTTGCTCAGAGCACGCCTGCGCTTCGGTTGCGGCACACTGGCATCCCCCGAATGAGGGAATGACGGCGATTCCTTCTTCTGCTTCGACCAGGGCAATCTGCCCATCGAGCCGCATCGGCGTTTGGTTGCCCAGCAGCAAAACCCTATGAGTGCAAGGCACGCGCAAGCGCCCTTACTTCTGCTTCCGCCTCCCCAATCAAGCCGCGACATTCCTCAATTGACAGGTTGAGCCGCGCCAGGACACCGCCCGAGCTGAAGCTGCTGGTGTCGCCACTGTTCATCATTCTATTCGCCAGCCGCATGCCGGCAATCAGAACGTCAGTCAGTGTTGGAGGTCCCGACCGAACCGCAAGGACATCTGCCTGCATGCCCACCGCTTCGCAAACCGCATCGCTGACAAGCCAACTTTTAAGCACGGCTTTGGCAATCGCCGGATGCCATGCGTCCACAAGATCCTTATTTAAAGTGACACGCGGTCGCGACGCCTCTTGCCTCGCCAATTGCGCGAGAATGTAGAGATGGCCCACGCGATGGAGCAGACCCGCCGCGAACGCATCGGGCATGGCAAGCTTCAAGCGCTTGACCAGCGCGCCACAGAAATGGGCGACTGCCACACTCTCGGACCATAACTCTTCCAGCGGCCTCGCGATCGATCGCAGTGATTCAAGTCGTCGAACATCCTGAATAGCATGCGCCAGGACCACGCTGTAGACTTTCTGAGCGCCGAGGCGCGTCAGGGCGGCACCCAGGTCAATGATTACCCTGCCGGTTGCGTTGAATGCGGTCGTGTTGGACATATTGAGCAACCGGTTGGCGAGAGTCGGATCCGCGGAAATCGGGCGTACAAGCATCTGGACCGAATAGTTCGGATTCTTCAGAACCTCCTGCACCTGGATGACAACTTGCGGAAAGGCGGGAAGCTCAACTGTGCCGGCTTCGATGGTGGCCAGCATGCGGCGCAGAAACT
>DATLVV010000617.1:0-3998 GCA_035577165.1 Steroidobacteraceae bacterium
GTTATCGCCGACCGAGAACACGCAGCGGCTGCCGGCACTTGCGGCTGTCCTGCCCATTTGCAGCGCAACCTCGCGCTGATGGTTCGTGCCATTTCGTCCCCAATCCCCGACCACTAGAAAGTCGAGGGCCGCGGAGGAGGCCGCGCGCATCGCCCTCGGGAGCGCCGTCAAGCTTGCCGCGGCGGCGATCGAGGTCAGCACTTCGCGGCGGTTGAACAGGATGTCGTGCATGCGTCCCTATTTTAATTTCCGCAAGTTGCCATTGTATTTCAAGCCATCACGCCAGCGGTAAATTGTGCGGTCGCACCAAAAGATGCCAGTCTTGATGCTCCTCCAGGATCAGCGCGATCGCTGCCTCGATGGAAGCCTTGACTCCCTGAGCATCGCCCGCGGTTCGCTCACCCAGCGCCTCGCGGATCCGCAGGATTGCGCCCTCGAGTTCGGTGACCAAGCGGGCCGAGGTGGTGCCCAGCCGGTAGGCCTCGGACTGCGCGAGCGCGCCGTGCAGCGAGGAGCCGAGCGCGGGGAAAAACATCGTCACCAGCGACAGCCACAGCGTGTGAACCAGGAGATGCAGCAAAGCGCCGAGGGCGGTGAGGGCGAATAGCACGCTGTTCAGGACGTGCACCCGATGCCGCAGCGCGTGCTGCTTGCCGGCGACGCGGTAGTGGTAGTGTCGTTGCTGCTCGAGAATATCGATGGTCCACTGCGCATAGCTGGAGATGAATTCGGAATCCGACCACGCGGTCGCGAGCAGCCTGCGTGCGAGAGGCTCGTTCTGTGCACACAGGTTGGCCACGTCATCGGCTCCCCGCAGGTGTTGACCGGGGTCGAACACCCGCAGATACCAATTCGGCTCCTCCGCCGGCGCGGTGAAGTCGAGCAGGGGTGCGAGCATCGGGAGATACCAGCTCAACTCGGCGGTGGTGCGCGCCCGCAGCCACTGGGCCTGCCAGTCGCGCCGATGACCCAGCCAATAGATGGCGCTCACCGTGCCGATGATCAAGACCTCGCCGACCGCCCACAAGCCGGCGTAGGGATGCAGAGTGAGGTTCGAGCTATCCCAGCCGAGCGCCATCGGCATCACACCAAACAATACGGCAGCCGCGCTCAACAGATAAATGGCCCAAAAACCGCTGCGATAGCGATGCCCAAAGTGGACGGCGAGTTCATCGAACCGTTGGTGGGGGTCTGCAACGGCCTGGATCAGAGGCAACAATGCTGCCGGCGGCCGTGGTTCCGAGGACGGCGGCAGGGATTTGATCTGTGCGCCGATCAACAGTACGCGTTGTACGACTTGGTGAAGCGCCATTAGGCTCCCAACAATCGACGATGCGATAGGTGGAGGCGAAGATGGCTTCGGAGACTATCCCCAAACTACCGTCGCCGTAATCGACCAGCCACTCGCCGGCGCGCCCATTGAGGCGCGAGACGCCGTCGGCCAGCAAGACATCGAAGGTCTGCGTCATCGGCACCGCCAGGATACGGTTGGGCAGGCTGACGTAGCGCCCCGATTCGCCGGCGACCGTCGGCGGCACCGGGCGGTATTTATGGGGAAATCGCGCACGCGAAACGCGCCAACGCTCGCCGGCGGTCCCCGTGACGATGGCGTCTCCGGCCCGGGCGTGCACCACGCCCTCCGGTGTTTGCACCGTGCACGCGATGGGCGTGAAGCACACCTCGATCTCACGCTCGAGCTTGCGCGCGGCGATGCACTGCGGATCGGAGCTGATTTGGTTCGAGTAGCCAGGCTGTCCGCTCGAGCGAAACAGCGGCGCGGGCCGCGAATTCATCTAGGAGCCTCGCTCCGCGGCGCTGATGAAACCGCGCCATAGTTTCACGTCGTGCATGGCGCGCATCGCCGCAGGCAGGGCGTCCATGATCGCCGCCGCCTCACGCAACAGCGCGGCGGCATGCGCCTTGTCGGTCAGTGCCTGGGCATACAGTGCGCCCGCGAATTCCACGCGCTGCCACTCATCGCCATGATTCTTGGCCGCGAGTTCCCGATGGAATTTCACGACCGGCGCAATCACCTGTGCGGCCTCCTCGAGACGGCCTTGACGGGCGATCGCCATGGCGAGCCAGGTGGACAGCTCGGCGATGTCGCGCCGATCGGCAACGGCTTCGATCGGCGTGTGTTTGCGTGCGGCGATCGATGCCCTCTCAGCGCGTTCGGCTCCGGCAAAGTCGCCGAGCAGGAAGCTGGCGCGGCCCTCCAAATGATAGGCGACGAACAGGCTGGTAAATTTTTGACTCTCCTGCAGGCCGCTTTCCGGCGTGATGGAATCCAGCTTGTGCACGGATTCCTGAATCATGCGCACTGAGCTTTGCAGGTCGTCACGCTCATATGCGGCGCTGGCGGTGGGAAGATCCACCAGGGACTCCGCAATCGTCACCGCAACGCTGCCCTTGGGCTCGATGCGGCGCAGCTCCGCCAAGAATGGCGCCGACGACGCGATGGTGGCGGCCGCTCCCGCGTGGTCGCCGATCTGCGCCCGATGGAACGAGGTTTGCGCCACGTCATAGCCGCGAATGATGAAAAATCCCGTGCCTCCGGAGGTGGCCTTCGCGTAATCGTCCAAGGACTTGAGGTAGTAGGGAATCGCGTCATGCATCCGTCCCATGAACCAGAGCGCGTCGCCCACTCCCTGATGGGCCACTCCCATGTTGTTGGTGCTGACGATGTTGCCGGGATCGAGGGTCAACAGGGTCTGGGAAGTTTGCACCTCGCGTTCCGCGAGCCGCAGCGCTTCCTTGGGGTTCAAATCATTGGTGGCCACCTGCGCGAGATCCGATTCGATGATCTGTTCCGCATGCAGCGCTACCCGGTGGCCGGGGCGCCGTTCGAGTACCTTGTCGGCGACGGCGAGGGCATCTTCGCCGCTGCGGCGCGCCTCATCGTTGCGCCCCAAATTGGCCAACGCGGAAACCAGCCAAGCCCCGGCCTCCGCGTAGTCAGCCGCCATCTCGATGTTCGACAAATCGCCTGCGCCCTGTCGAAGTGCCAGGTCCATGGCCTGCCGGGCGGTGCGCACCGCATCTTCGTTTTGACTCGCGCCCTGCTGCTCGAAGGCTACCCGTACCAGAACATCGACAAAGGCGCGCTGCGCGGCCGCCGACGCCTTGGGGCCTTCTGCGATGGGCCGCAGCAGGTCGGCGGAACGCTTTCCCAATCCAGGTCCGGCCGGGTCGTTCCTGTTGTCGGCAATTTGCGCCTGCACGCTGTAGCCGAGCGCAAGCGCGATAATGGTGGCTTCGGAATTGTCGCCGTCGCTGCGCAGCTTCTCGAGAAGCTGCACAGCTTCCGCAGCGGTGGCGCTGCTGACATCCAGCTTGCCGAGCCGGCGCATTGCCCGCGCGTACTGCACCATGGCGAGAGCGCCGTTGCGCGACGTGACCGTGTCCTTGAGGGCGGGTGGCAGGGCATGGAAATAGTCGATCTGCCGCTTGGCGAATTCCGCCACCACGTCGAGGCGCCCGAAACTTTCCAATTGGCGTACGAAGTCATCGGTGAGATATCCCAGCAGCTGCTCCGCCTGCAGGCGAGCTTGTTCGGAGACGGCGCGCGTCTGCTGCGCCTCGGCCTCGGCGCGGCGGGCGCGCTGGCTGCTGAAATACGCCAGCACGGCAGCCAGAATCGCGGCGGCCGCGAGCACGGTGCAGCCGGTGGCGATCTGGCGGGCGCGCACCAGCGCGTGACGCGCCGATAGTTCACGGGCATGCTGCTCGGCGAGCAGGCGCTCGGTGGCCTCGCGCGCCTCGCGTTCGCGGCGCAGGTCGCGGCTGCTTTTGACGACGCCGCACAACACATCGTGGGTGAGTTCGACGCGGCGCACGTCCAAACGCTCTTCGATGCGCAGCAGACGGCGGTTGACCAGCGTCGCCAGCGTCCCAGGGTCGGCGCCGACCGCCGTAAGGCGGCTGAGAAGACGTTCCTCCGCGATGTTTTCACGAAAGCCCGAACTGGTCAGCAACTCATCCTCGATCACCTGGCGTAC
>DATLVV010000618.1:0-3939 GCA_035577165.1 Steroidobacteraceae bacterium
GTCGTAGCGCCGGATCAGGTCCAACGCATTGCCGGCATCGAGCCGCAGTGCGTGCGATTCGACCTGCACGGCCGGGTTGATCCTTGCGACGGCGGCGCGCGCCAAAGCGACCTTCGAGGAACCGACATCGGCCAAGGCGTAGATCGGTTGACGGTGCAAATTGCTTGCATCCAGGGTGTCGGCATCGACCACGCCCAAGCAGCCGACGCCGGCGCCGGCCAGGTATTGCAGCACCGGACTGCCGAGACCGCCCGCGCCGACGACAAGCACCCGGCTGCGTGCCAGCCGCGCCTGGCCTTGGGCGCCGATTTCCTTGAGCAGTTGCTGCCGTGAATAGTCGGGCTGCATCGCCGCCCTTACCCGCGCTGGTGATGAATCGGCGCCGCCGCACAGCGCTCGCAGTTGACCCAGCCGGAATCACCGCTACGGTAATGCTCTTTCTTCCAGATGGGCACGCGGTGCTTCACTTCGTCGATGATGAACCGGCAGGCATCGAAGGCTTCGCCGCGGTGCACGGAACTGACGCCCACCCACACGGCCATGTCTGTCAAATCCAGGGCGCCGATGCGGTGAATGCACAGGGCGTGTTTCAGCGGGAAGCGCTGCAGCGCCTCGGCGACGATGCGCTCGCCCTCTTTCGCGGCGAGTTCTTGGAATGCTTCATATTCCAAGCGGATGACTTCCTGCCCTTCATTGTAATTGCGCACCCAGCCTTCGAAGCTGACATAGCCGCCCGCGCCCAAATCAAGGAGTTCGCGCCGCGCGCTGTCGGTATCGATGGCCGATGATGTGAGCCGAAAGCGCATCAGCCGCCGGCAACCGGGGGGATGAAGACGACGGCGTCGCCCGCGCTCAAGCGCCGCGACCAGTCAGTGAACTCGCTGTTGACCGCCACTTTCAGTTGCTCGGGCATCAGCGTGAATCCATAACGAGCGGCCAATTCGCCGTACAGGGCCGCCGGTGTTGCGGCGGAGGTCTCGAGCAGCTCCTCGGAGCGGCCGGCCTGCTCGCGCATCAGTGCGTAATATTGGATTTTCAACTGCATGCGCTGCACTCAGGATGCGTCGAGACTGGCGAGAGCCCGCGAGTACTCCTCGGGCGTATTGACGTTGTCGAGCGCGCGACGATCCTTGGGCTCGAGCAGCGGCACCGCTTGGCGGATCAGGAATTTCCGCGGGCAACGCCCTCCCTCCGCCTCGTAGGCCGCAAGCGCCGCCGCGGCCGCCGGTTCCCAGATGGCGCACAAGGGCTCCGGCAGTCCATCATGCGTGCTGCGATAGGCGGTTGCCACCGCGGTCGGATCGCGTTCGCGCAGCAGCTGGGACAGCGCAGCGTCGGACAGAAACGGCAAATCGCACGCCAGCACCAGCCAAGCCACCTGTGGATGGGCGGCGAGCGCCGAGCGTATGCCGACGATGGGCCCTTCGCCCGCAATCGAATCGACAATCATGGGGTGCCGAGCCCGCGCCGGATCGCCAACCTGGCTGGGACGAACCGACACAAACACCCGGGACACGTGACGGGCGGCCAACTCGAAGGCTCGATCCAGCTGGCTCTTGCCGCGGTATTGAAGCGCGGCCTTGTCGCGCTGCATGCGCGAACTCGAGCCGCCGGCGAGAATGAGGCCGTGGACCGGAGTCACGGTGACCCCTTCAGGTCGTAGCTGCTTCGGCCGCCTTCTTTCGCCAGCAATCGCAGATCACCGATCACGATGTCGTGGGACAGCGCCTTGCACATATCGTAAATGGTCAGCGCCGCAATGCCGGCACCGGTGAGCGCCTCCATTTCCACGCCGGTCTTGTGATGCACGCTCACCGTGCAGCGAATGACCGCCGCATCGCCGTCGAGATCGATGGTGATGCGGCAGTTTTCAATACCGAGCGGGTGACAGAACGGAATCAGCTCATGCGTGCGCTTCGCCCCCATGATGCCGGCGACGATCGCCGTATCGAATATCGGGCCCTTGGCCGAGCGCAAGCCGCTATCGCGCAGCGCCGCGGCGACCGCCGGTGGAAATCGCACCCGTGCTTCGGCAGTGGCGGTGCGCTTGGTGGGCCGCTTGTCGCCGACGTCCACCATGGTGGGGTGCAAATTGGTGTCCAAATGAGTGAAAGTCATGGAGATCAACCGCCGATGTAGTTCATTTCGATCTTCTTCGCCGTCGGCTCCGCGCGCCGCAATTCCTCGCGCAGCTCGCTGTAGCGGTCGGTCCGGCCGTTCCACACGCCGCGGACCAATTGCAGAATTTCGGCATCGCCGGCGCCGGCGCGCAGCGGCGCGCGCAGATCGAGGCCATGGGTCGCGAACAGGCAAGTGTAGAACTTGCCCTCGGAGGAGAGGCGCGCCCGGCTGCAGGCTCCGCAAAAGGGCTGCGAGACCGAAGATATGAAGCCGACCTCGCCGCCGCCGTCGTCAAAGCGCCAGCGCTGCGCAACCTCACCGGGATAGTTCTGTGGGACGGGCTGCATCGGCCATCGTTCGTGAATGCGGGCGGCAAGCTCGCGGGAAGGAACCACGAGTTCAGGCCGCCAGTTATTGCGGCTGCCGACATCCATGAACTCGATGAACCGCACGATCACCGGCGAACCGCGGAAGCGTTCGACCAGATCGAGCGCCGTGTGATCGTTCAAGCCGCGTTCGATCACGGCGTTGATCTTGACCGGAGTCAGGCCGGCGGCGATGGCGGCGTCGATGCCGGCCAGCACTTGATCGAGAGCGGCAAACCCGCCGCTCATGCGGCTGAAAATTTCCTTGTCCAGGGTGTCCAGGCTCACCGTTACCCGATTGAGGCCGTTGGCATGCAGATCGACGGCATGCTGACCGAGCAGCACGCCATTCGTGGTCAGCGCTATGTCGTCGATTCCCGGCACATCGGTAAGATCGCCGACCAGATCGGCGAGATTCGCGCGCAGCAACGGCTCGCCGCCGGTGAGGCGCAGCTTGCTCACGCCCAAGCCGGCAAACAGGCCGGCGAGACGCACGATTTCCCCGAACGACAGGCGCTCCTGCGATTTCAAGAATCGATAGTGCTCGTGGAACTGCTCCTTGGGCATGCAGTAGGGGCAGCGGAAATTGCATCGATCCATCACCGAAATGCGCAAATCGTGCAAGGGCCGGCCGAGACGATCGAGCGGGTTGCGCGGCGCACGAATGTGTTGAATCGTGGAAGTCACTGGATCACCAGCGGTACACCGTGGCGACGAAGCCCTTCGGGTAGGTATTGGGTCCCGGAGGAAGTTCGACAAAGCCGTCGGTGCCGGCAAGGCTCAAGAAATCTCCGGAACCGTTGGTGGGCCGCGGGCTCGCCCAAGGGCGGCCCCAATCATCGTGCTCGATGATGACCGGCAGGAAATAGGCCACCGGCGGCTGAAAGGTGACCGGCGCGGCCAGGGCCAGGCGTTCCGGCGGCTCGCGCTTGGTGCCCATGGCCTCGGCGATGGCCGGAATGACATAGCGGATCAGGCACACGAGGGTCGAGACCGGGTTCCCCGGCAAGCCAAACACCGCTTGTCCCTGCGGCCCAATACCGAACCACATGGGCTTGCCGGGTCGTTGCGCGACGTTATGAAATACCTCTTGAACTCCAAGGCGAGCCAACGCCTTGGGAACGAAATCAAATTGTCCCATCGATACGCCGCCGCTCAATACCACCACTTCGTGCGTGGTCAAATGCAGCGCCAGGCGCTCATAGAGGAGGGTCTCATCATCCAGTACGTGATCGTCGCCGATGCGGACCAAGCCGCGCTTGCGCAAGGTCGCGGCGACGGCATAGGCGTTGGAACGGCGGACTTGATAATCGGCGATGGGGTCGCCGGGTTCGATCAGCTCATCGCCGGTCGAAATGACCATCACCGCCGGCTGACTGCTGACTCGTACGCGGGCCATTCCGGCCGATGCGGCCACGGCAATTTCCGGTGCGCGCAATAGTGTTCCCGCTTC
>DATLVV010000619.1:0-4941 GCA_035577165.1 Steroidobacteraceae bacterium
GGTGTGGTCGCGCGATGGTCAGAGCATCGTTTATGTTTCCAACCGCAACCACATCCACGGCACCGGCGGTTTCTGGCGCATCGCGTCGCGGGCCGGAACGGATCCCGCTGCGCTCACCGGCGCGCGGGAAATTCATTACGAGGAAACCAACTGGAAGGCGCGGCCGGACATGTCGCCCGATGGGTCACGGCTGGTGTACAGCTCCTACCTGGGGCGCTCCTGGCACAACCTCTGGGTGATGCCGGCGGGCGGCGGCGACGCCTTTGCCATCGGCTACGGCGACTGGGATCAAACCTACCCGCGCTGGTCGCCCGACGGCACGCGCATCGCGTTCATTTCCAATCAGAACGGCAACACGGAAATCGGCATCGTGCGCATTCCGGGCGGCGTCGTGGAGACACTGGCCGGCGTCGAGCGGCATTACCGCGGGCCGATGTCGCGACTGCATCTCAACCTCAAGGATTCGAAGGGCAATGCGGCAGCCGCGCGCGTCAGCATTACCGACGCGGCAGGGCGCTTCTACGCGCCGGCCAACGCCTGGATCAGCGCCGACGACTCTTTTGATCGCAAGCAACGGCAGGTCGAGGCGCACTATTTTCACGCGCAGGGCGAAGCGTGGGTGGACGTGCCCGCCGGGCCCGTGAACGTGGACATCCTGCATGGCTTCGAGCGCCGTTTCGAGCAGCGCCGGGTGACGGCGAATCCGGGGCAGACCACGGGCGTCGACGTCAATCTCGAGGAGGGCGTCTGGAGCGTGCCGGATTCAGGCCATTGGGTGAGCGCCGACGTTCATGTGCACATGAATTACGGCGGCACGTACCGCAATACACCGGCGCATCTGGTGACCCAGGCGCAAGCGGAGAATCTTTCGTTCGTGAATTCCTTGCTGGTCAACAAGGAGCAGCGCTATCCGGACATCGCCTACAACGGTCGGCAGCGTGACCCGGCCTCTACACCCAACGCGGTGGTGGTCCATGGTCAGGAGTACCACACCAGCTATTGGGGCCATTTGGGACTGCTCGACATCGGCAGTGGCGTGATCTTGCCCGGGTACGTGGGTTACCCCAACACCGCGGCGGCCAGTTTGTATCCGATGAACGCCGACGTGGCGGACATCGCGCACGCTCGCGGCGCCCTGGTGGGCTATGTGCATCCCTTCGATGACTACCCGGAACCCATCGCCAGACCTACGGAGACTCTAAGCAATGAGCTGCCGATCGACGTCGCCTTGGGCAAGGTCGACTACATGGAGATCTTGGGCTTCAGCGATCATCGCACCACCGCACGCGTCTGGTACCAACTCTTGAATCTGGGGTTCCGAATCCCGGCCGCGGGGGGCACCGACGCGATGGCCGATTATTCGTCGCTGCGCGGGCCCGTCGGGATGAACCGCGTCTATGCGCGCGTCGCCGGCGGCGAACTTGAGCCGCAAGCTTGGATGGCCTCGCTCAAGGCGGGGCACAGCTTTGCCACCAACGGTCCGTTGCTGAGTCTCACTTTGGGGGGCGTGGGCATCGGCGATGAATTGACCTTCCCCGCGGCGCAGACGCAGGTGAAATTCTCGCTGCGGCTGCGCTCCATCGTCGCCGTGGATCATCTGGAACTGGTGTGCAACGGCCGGGTGGTGCGTTCCTTCGTCGCCGGAAAACCCATCGACCATGGCGATTTCAGCGGCAGCATCGCGCTCAAGGACAGCGGCTGGTGCGTGGCGCGCGCCTCGAGCGACGCCGGACGCTACCCGGTCCTCGATACCTATGTGTACGCGACCACCAGCCCCATCTACGTCACCATCGGCGGAGCCAAGCCGCGCGCGCCCGATGACGCGCGCTATTTCGCGGCGTGGATCGATCGGGTGGCGGAGGCCACCGCGGCCTATCCGGACTGGAACAGTGCCGCCGAGAAGCGCGGCGTATTGGAAAAACTGCAACAAGCCAAGGCGGTGTTCATTGAGCTGGAATAGACGTCGCTGGCGCCGGTTGCGGCGCTTGCGCCGGGTGCGCTGACCCGAAAACGTATTTGGGTCATTTGCGCGCGCGTGCGATCATTGCGCCATGAGCGAGTCAACGGGAGTCAAAACGCTGCGCGTGAACGGCGATCGTCTGTGGTCGCGGCTCATGGAGATGGCGAAAATCGGCGCGACCGCGCACGGCGGCTGCAATCGTCAGGCATTGACCGACGGCGATGCGGCGGGCCGCTCGCTGCTGTCGCGATGGGCCAAGGCCGCCGGCTGCACCGTGCGCAGCGATGCGGTGGGCAACCTGTTCGTGCGGCGTGCCGGGAGTGAGGACGGCCTGCCGGTGGTGATGACCGGAAGCCATCTCGACACACAGCCGACGGGCGGCAAGTTCGACGGCGTCTATGGCGTGCTGGCGGGCCTGGAGGTGATCGAGTCCCTCAACGATCGAGAGGTGAAGACCGCGCATCCGATCGAATTGTCGGTGTGGTGCAATGAGGAAGGCAGCCGCTTTCCGATGGCCATGATGGGTTCGGCCGTGTGGTCCGGACGGCTGGCGCTCGATGCGGCCTATGCGTTGACCGACCGCGCGGGGATCAGCGTGCGCCAGGAGCTGCAGCGCCTCGGCGTTGCCACCGGTGCGATGCCGGCGCGGCAGGCCGTCAAAGCCTCCTTCGAGGTGCACATCGAGCAGGGGCCGGTGCTCGAGCAAAAGGCCAAGACCATCGGCGTGGTGACGGGGGTGCAGCACATGAGCCGCCACGAAGTCATCGTCGAGGGTCAAGAGGCGCACGCCGGCCCCACGCCGATGGACATGCGGCGCGATCCCATTCGCGTGCTGGCGGATTTGCTGCCGGCGATATACGCGGCGGCCGCACAGCGCGGCCGCGATGCGCGCTTCACGGTGGGCTTCATCGAGACCTTGCCCGGTTCGCCCAACACCGTTCCCGGCCGGCTGCGCTTCACCGTCGATCTTCGTCATCCCGATGCGCGGCAATACGCGGACTTGAAGGCGGAGGTAAGCCGCCTGGTGCGCGCCGCGCTCGAACGGCATGCGCTGGCCGGCGAGATCCGCTGCGTGTGGGAGGCGCCGGGAGTCACGTTCGATCCGAACTGCGTCGCGGCGGTGCGCGGCGCGACCGCGGCGCTCGGCTTCAACTCGCTGGAAATGGTCAGCGGCGCGGGCCACGATTCCTGCAATGTATCCGCCGTGGTGCCGACGGCGATGGTGTTCGTGCCCTGCGCCGGGGGTCTGAGTCATAACGAGGCAGAGAGCGCGTTGCCTGCCGACTTGGAGGCGGGCGCCAACGTGCTGCTGCACGCCATGCTGGCGATGGCGGCGGACGCAGGGCAATTTGCGCCCGGTCAGCGGATTTTGTAGCCGAACGATACTCCGAGCACGCGTGGGCGCAGCGGTGTCTGCTCCACAATGAATTGGTCGGTGCTGGTGAAGACGGCTGCGTTCGAGTTGGCCAAGTTTTCGCCATACAGCATCACGTTCCAGGCGTCCTTCGCGATTCCGATCGAGGCAGAAAAGGTCGAATACGCGGGATTCTCAAATCGCAGCCGCGACGTCCCGATGGCGCCTCCCGCACCCGCGTAGGTCGGATTCGAGCCGGCCTGGCTAAACGAATGCCCCTGGTGCGTTGCGCCAAACTGTACGAAGGAATTGTAGTCCTTGAACGACCATTCGTAACGCGCCCGCAGGCTGAACGCCAGCGGCGGCGCATTGGCGGAGGGTGACCCGACCGGACCAAACGGGTTCGTGATGGCCGAACAATTGCTGCCGGTGGAGTCGCAGTCTTGCGTGATGGGGTGACCGAAATTGGCACTCGCTGGGTTGTTGTCAATGAGCGCCGGCGAGTTGGTCTGTTTACTTTGATTCCATGCGCCGGCTCCCTGAAGAGTCAGACCGTTGGTCACACGGGCGACCATCGAGGTTTCGATGCCTTTGATCAGGAAGTTCTGCCCGTTGGTGTTGAAGAACAAGTTGCCCAACAAACCGGGATCGAAAAACGATATCTGGACGTTGTCCCAATTCTCACGGTAGAAGGCTCCGTTCCACTGGAAACGATGGTCGAAGAACTCCATTTTCCAGCCGAGTTCGTTATTGGTGAGATTGTCGGAATCCCATGAGCGAGGGAGCAGGTATTGAGGCTGTCCGTCGGTACCGAAGATGTGCGGGGTGCCGCCGTTCTCGTCGAAACCACCGGGCCGGAAACCCTGGGACCAGGTGTAATACACCATGACGTCCGGTGTGATGTGCCAGGTGAGGTTGGCGCGGCTCTTGAATCCACTCTCCGTGCCTGTCAAGTTTTGCGCATCGAGATTGTACGAAAACGACGAAGTGCAGCCACCGGGCGGTGTGCCCGCTTCGTAGCACCCAAAACTCGACATAACGCTCCCTTTGTAGGAGTTCTCGAACGAGAAATGGCGCGTTCCCACGGTGAGCGTGAGCGTCTTCGGTATCAAATCGACGTCGACCGAGGCGAAGAACGCAGTCTGCTTCGTCCGACGGGGGGTGTCCTGATAAAACGATTCAGTCGCAGGGCGGATCCCCGCGGGGTCGACCGTGCTCCCTGGCCACGTGCCCAGGTTGGTGAAGCAGCCGGTGGTTTGGGTTGCGGTACATTCGGGTATGCCCTTGTAGCTCCACGCCGTATGATCGAATAACTGATTGTCCTCATAGAACGCGCCCACGATGCCACGCACCCGCCAGTCGTCCGGAGTGCTCACGCGCAACTCGTGCTGCTGGTGCTTGTTCTGCTCGCTGGTTTGCCAGTGCGCGCTCGGCGAGAAGCATGTCGGCGTGAGATCGAATAGGCCGTAACACTGGTAGTAATCGGCATAGACGGCTCGCGAATAGTTCGTGTAATCGCCCGCCTGCTGAACGTCCCGCGACAGGTAGCCACCGGTGTAGACGGCCTTCAGAGGGCCGATCTTTCCCTCGATGGTTAGGGAGGTCATCGACCACTTGTCCTTGTTGT
>DATLVV010000620.1:0-3256 GCA_035577165.1 Steroidobacteraceae bacterium
CGAAGGTGCCGAACCTGGCGTTTGCCCCCACCGGGGACGGCGTCGGTACGGCGCGTACCGTGTCCATCCGCGGCATCTCCGGCGACAATGTCACGGGCTTCTATATCGACGACACGCCGCTGCCCGATTCTCTCGATCCGCGGGTGCTCGACATCGACCACATCGAAGTGCTGCGCGGACCGCAGGGCACCTTGTACGGTGCACGTTCCATGGGCGGCGTGGTGCGCATCATCACCAAGGAGCCGAATCTGAACCAGTTCTCGGCGGATGTGCATGGCGGCATCTCCTCCACCGACCATACCAGTCAGCCGAACTACACCGGCGACGGCGTGGTCAACATCCCCTTGGTCCAGGATCATGTCGCGCTTCGCCTGAGCGGCTTTTACGACACCCAAGCCGGCTACTTCAAGCGCAGCTACTGCACCGATCCCGCGGCCGCGATGTCGGGCGCCTGTACGCCCCTGTCCACCACCGGCATTACCACGGTGGACAATGTCGGCGAGCTCAACACCTATGGCGGAGCCGCGACCCTCACGGTCAAGATCAACGACGCGCTCACCATCACGCCGCGCGTGATGATGCAGAAGGCCACCTACAACGGCTTCCCGATGGCGGACTATCTCTCGATGCCCAGCAACGGTTATGGCTACCCCGTTCCTTCGGGACCGTACACGTTGCCGAATGCGATGCAGCCGACAGATCTGACCCAGGCGCGATTTTTCAATATTCCCGAGGGCGGCTACGACGCCTGGCAACTGTATTCCATCGGCGTGCACTGGAAGACCGGGTTCGGCGAACTTGTCTCCTCGACCGCCTACTTCAATCGCAAGGTATACGAAACCGAAGATGAGACCGACTTCGTCTATGCGGCGATCACCAGCGGTTGCGATGCCGGCGCCGTTGCGGCCGGCGCTTGCGGCGCCGTCGGGACGCCGCAGCCCGGCCCGATCAGCGAGGAAAAGAGATACCAACGCTTCGTCCAGGAGGTGCGCTTCGCCTCCGATCTACCAGGACCGGTGCAATTCGTGGTCGGCGGCTTTTATTCCGATTTCCACGGCCGCCTGCCCTTCTCCGCTTTCTACCCGCCCGCGACCGTCCCCGGCCTCGATGCCACCATAGGCGTTCAATTGAGTGACATCCCCAATTTGATATTCGCATCGGACTTCTACACCGAGGTCAAGGAGCCGGCGGCATTCGGCGAGGTTTCCTATCAGCCGATGGAAGCGTTGAAGCTGACCGCCGGCCTGCGCTGGTATCAAGTAAAGACCACGGCTTACGGCTATGAAGAGGGCTTGGCCACGGGCGGGGGGCCGTCCATCGTCAGCCCCCCCGATACTTCGACCGAGAGTGGCGTCAATCCGAAATTCGAGGCCGACTACCACATCAATCACGATCAGATGGTGTACGTGAGCGCGGCGAAGGGATTCAGGCCCGGCGGGATCGTGCCCATCGTGCCGCCGGGTCAGGCCGGTACTCCCAACGACTGCGTCGCCGCGCTGCATGACATCGATCCGAACATCACCATCGCGGACACTCGCAGCTTCAAATCCGACTCGCTATGGAACTACGAAGTCGGCACCAAAACCTCGTGGCTCGAGCACCGACTGACTTTCAATGCGGCCGCCTTCTACATCAAGTGGGACAACATCCAGCAGCAGATTCTTCTGCCCTGCGGATTCCAGTACCGGGCAAACGCCGGCGCCGCGGTGAGCAAGGGCGGTGAAATGGAACTGCACGCCCGGCCGACAGAACCGCTCGAGGTGTCCCTCGGCATCGGCTATCAGAACGCAAAAATCACCCAAGGGGGCGAGTCGTCGCCGCAGCAGGTGGGCTCGCCCATTTACCAGGTGCCCGACTGGACCGGCAATGCGTCGGCCGCGTACACCACTTCGCTAACCAGCAGCTGGACCATGGTCACGGGCGCGGACTATTCCTACGTCGGCCGCAGCTTCAGCGCGAACAACGACCCGAGCAATCCTCGTGAGCGGGGTGCTTATCGGCTCTTCAATGCGCGGCTCGCTTTCACGCACGGTCCCACGGAGATTGCGCTCGTCGGCAAGAACCTCACCAACGAGCTCGCGAATCTCGGGGACAATCGCTCGATTGCGGCGGAAGTCCCGGGCCGGCCAAGGCTGTTCGTGAATCAGCCGCGCACCCTCGGCGTGGAATTCAGGCAGTCGTTTTAGGCTTTAAGTGCAGGCGCCGCGGCGGGACAACCCGCCGCGGGTCTTGCCGCAACGTGCCTCGTTGACACCGCATACCGTGGCGCGTATGTTCGGCAAAACGATAGTAAATCAAAAAATACTATACATTTTCTCCGACCCTGGACGGGATGTCATGATGCTGTGGGCGCGGATCATCGCTGGCTCGGCTCGATTCTCGATCGGCGCGCTGTGCCTCGCGCTGGCCTTGAGTGGCTGCGGCAAACCCGAAGTCAAACCCACGGGCACGGTTCTCGTTTCCATGGCGGACAACAGTTATTCCCCCGCCATCGTTCACGTTCCGGTGGGCGGCTCCATCGTCTTCATCAACGCCGGCCGCAACGATCACAACGCCATCGCCGTCGACAAGTCCTGGTCCAGCGAAAAAACCTTCGGCAATATCAAGATGAAGCCGGAGGACATGAGCGAAATCGTGCTCTCCCGGGAAGGCGTCTATCCCTTCTATTGCAGTTTTCACGCCACCCCGGACGGCAAGGCCGGCATGGTGGGCGTCGTGGTGGTCGGCAATGTCGAATACACGCCGCCCGGAGCTCGCGGCGTGCTGCCCGCGGTCGCCGTGGCCACGGGCGTGACCCGCCGCGTGCCGCAGGACTATCCCACGATTCAGAACGGCGTGGACGCGGCGAATCCCGGCGACCTGGTGCTGATCGACAAGGGCGAATACTTCGAGTCGGTATTCGTCACCACCCCCAGCCTTACCTTGCGGGGCGTGGACCGCAACTCCGTGATTCTCGACGGCCACTTCGAATTGGGCACGGGAATCATGGTGGGCGGCAACGGGGTGGCCGTCGAGAACATGACGGCCAGGAACTACACGCTCAACGGCTTCTACTGGACCGCCGTCAAGGGATTTCGCGGCTCCTACCTGACGGCCTACAACAACGGCGACTATGGAATATATGCCTTCGGCTCGACGGACGGACTGTTCGAGCACTCCTACGCCAGCGGCTCGCCCGACTCATCCTTCTACGTGGGCCAGTGCGCGCCGTGCGCAGTGGTATTGAACGACGTGGTGGGGGAATACAGCGGCCTCG
>DATLVV010000621.1:0-8174 GCA_035577165.1 Steroidobacteraceae bacterium
CAGGTGCTGATCGACCGTCTGGAGGGAGATGTCGCGGTCGCGCGCTCCTCGAGCGACGCCCCCGAGATCGACGGCACGGTCAGGATTCTGGACGCCAAGCACCTTGCCGTGGGGTCTTTTGCGCAAGTGACCATCACGGCCGCCGGCGCCTATGATCTGGAGGCGAGATTGGTCCGGTAGTTGTGTAAGCTTGCGGGCTTTTCGCGCGCGCCCAACATTGGTGGAGATTCAAACGTGCAAATCGCTGCAGACCGTGTCGTACTCATTCACTACACCCTCAAGGACGACCAAGGAGCTGTCATCGACAGCTCGGCCGGCGGAGATCCCCTGGCCTACATCCAAGGTCACGGCAATCTGGTTGCCGGCCTCGAGAAGGCCCTCGAAGGCAAGCAGGACGGCGATACCGTCGCGATCTCCGTGCCGCCCGCCGAGGGCTACGGCATCCACGACGCCACGCTCATTCAACGGATACCGAAGCGCTCGTTGCAGGGCTCAGGCGAAATCAAGAAGGGCATGCAGTTCCAGGGACAGACCCCGGAGGGCATGCGCGTGTTCACCGTGACGGCCGTGATGGGCGACATGGTGACGCTCGACGGCAACCACCCCTTGGCCGACAAGACCCTGAACTTCGACGTCGAGATCGTGAGCGTGCGCGAGGCCACCACCGAGGAACTCGAACACGGTCACGTGCACGGCGCCGGCGGCCACCATCACTAGGAGCCCGCAGGCACCTAAAGATACTTGAACAGCGACAGTCCCTGGGTCAACGAATACGCCTGCAGGGCTGCGCTCAGAGTCGTATTTTGCTGGGTGAGCGTCGTGATGGCGCCGGCGTAATCCAGGCTCTGCAAGGTCGAGATGTTCGCCTGCAGCTGGATTTGCTGGCTGCCCGACACCGACTGCTGCGTCGTGATGGAGTTGAGCCGCCCGCCGACGCTGGCGCGCACATCCGACATGTGCTCGAGCGCCCGATCGATGTTGTTGAGGGCGCTCGCAATCGAATTGTTCAGCTGTGCGGTGCTTGCCGAGGTGGTCGCACCCGGTTGCAGCGCCGAGACCAGATTGTGCACGGTGGTGAACAAGCTTTGATTGCCGCTGGGTGCGACGGCGAACGAGTCGCCCGTGGCAGGCTGGCCGCTCAGCGTCACCTGCGCGCCGGCAAAGGATATCGTGCCGCCGTCGGTGTACGACCCCGTGCTGATCAACGCATTGGTCGAATCGCGAACCTCGTAAGTACCGGGGGCCGTGAAGTTGATGGCGTAGATACCGTTGCCCGCGGCGTATTGAGCGCCGTTGGATACGCTGCTAACGCCCAACACGCCGGTTCCGGTATTGCTCGACGCAGCAGAGGCGGCGAAGGTACCGTTGCCGGTGTTGATCTGCTCGAAAACTGCATTGCCGTTGTCGCTGTCGGTGATGGTCTGGCCCGCGGCGATCTGCACCTGCCGCTGACCCTGGTCGCCGTTGTACGTGGCGCCCGTGGCGCTCAAGGAATAGGGTTGGGTTTGAGTGACAAAACCGCCGAACAGATATTCGCCGTTTCCGTCCTGGGTGTTGGCGAGCGCCAGAAGGCTGTTTTGAATCTGCGTCGCCTGCGTTGCGATCGCCGCACGGTCTTGACTGGAGAGGGTCGAATTGTTCGCCTCGAGCGCGAGGTCGCGCAGGCTCTGCAGTTGCGTCTGGACCTGCGATAGCGTGGTGTCCTCGGTGCTCAACCGCGTCTGCGCGCTGTTGGCGTTCGTGTCGTACTGCTGGGTTTGCGCCAATGCCTGATTGTAATTGTTCACGGCGCCCGCGGCCGTGGGGTTCTGCGAGGCAGTGGTGAACGACTTGTTGCTCGTGATCTGATTTTGCGTCTGCGACAATTCGGACTCGAGCGTGTGTATCGTCGTCAGGAACAAGGCCTGACTGGAGTTCTGTGTTACGCGCATGGCAGGTCCTCAGCCGGAGGTTCCGTTGACTGAATGAATCAATGTGGTGAACAAACTATTGCCGATCGCCAGCGCCTGCGCTGCGGCCTGATAGGCTTGCTGCCACTGCAAAAGGCTCGCGGCTTCTTCATCGAGATTGACCCCGGTGACTGACTGCACGCTCGACAAAGCCTGGGTGTTGACCGCCGCCTGCGCCGCCTGCGCGGTATTGATTTGCTGCGCCTGGCTGCCGAGGCCCGTGATCAGCGCGCTCACCGCCCCGGTGAGGGTGGCCGTGCCATTGGCGATCACGCCGACCGATTGCGCGCTGGCGCCCGCCAGGGCGTTGCGGTTATCGCCGGTGGCCCCGGCATTGCTCTTCACGGTGAACACGTCGCCGCCGGCCGGTGTGCCGCTGATCTGCACCTGCCAGCCGTTGAAATTGATATTTCCGCCATCGGTGTAGGTCTGATTGGCGCCGCCGTTGATCGAGTACGTGGTTGCGTTCGAGAAGGTGATGGTCGCGGGATTGAGCAAATTCGGATTCGTCGGATCGAGCGTGCTGCCGCCGCTGATAATGGCGGCACCGGTGTTGGCGTTCGCGGCCGAGGCTTGGACCGCGCCGGCGGCGGCGATTTTCGAAGGATCGGTCAACACCACCTTGAGCGATGCAGCGGCGGTGGCGGTGGGTTGGACCAGAAACCGGTCGCCCGCGGCCGGCGTTCCCGACAAGACGATCGAAATGCCCTCGGCGGTCAGCGGATTGCCGGCCGTCCCGCTCCCGGTCACCGGCACATTGCTGCCGTCGCCGGCGCGGGTCAGCGAATAGGCACCCGCGTTATACGACAGCACATAGCTGTCCGCGGTCAGCGCGCCCACATCGGTCACCGAGACGGCGGCCGCCGTTGCGTCGGTATTCTTCGAGGAGGCCGTCACCTGAGGCGTGCCCGCCGAGAATATCGCGGCACCGAACTTGCCGTTCAAATCCAAGCCCACCGCCTGTTGCGAATTGACGGTCTGGCTCAGGGCAGTAGCGACCTGACCCAGTTGATTCAGCGCCGGGTTGATCACTTCGGTGCGCGCCGCCAGCAAGCCGCCCAAGTCCCCCGACGTGATGCTGCTGCTGATGTCATTGCCCTTCAAGGCGCTGGTCGAAATTTCCAATTGCGACGCGTTGAATTGATTGGGCACGGCGGTCAGGGCGGTGGTCTGCCCCTGCAGCACCAACGCCTGCCCGTTGCCGACGAAAACATTCAGTGCACCGTTGCTGTCCGTCGTGGTGCTGATGCCGACCAATTGCGAGAGGTTGGAGACCAATTGATCCCGTTGGTCGAGCAGTTCGTTGGGCGCCTGTCCGCCGTCTTGCGCAGTGCCCACGATGATCTGCGTATTCAGCGTCGAGATCGCGCTGGTAATGGAATTGATCTGCGTGACGTCCGTCGAGATGCGTGAGTTCACATCGTTGTTCAAGTTGTTGAGTTCTGAACTCGCATTCTGGAAGCTGTTTGCGACGCTCTGCGCCTTGCCGAGCAGCGCCTGGCGCGAGGCCGTCGAGGTCGGTGCATTCGCGACATCGGAAAATGCGTTGTAGAAACCCTGCAGCGAGGTGCTCAAGCCGCCGATGGTGGTGCCGAACAGGTTGTCGATCTGGGTGGAGTAGCTCTGCAGCGCCGTCAGCTGTCCGAGGGCGCTCTGCGAGGTATTCAGCTGATTGGCGGCCGCCTGGCTGAAGGAGCGGCTGATCCCGGACACGACGACGCCGCTGCCGACGCTCGCGACACCATTGGATTGCGGAGCGCCTTCGACGAGATTGACCCGCTCCCGGTCATAACCCGGGGTGCTGGCGTTGGCCACATTGTTGCTGGTGGCCGAAATCGCAGCTTGAAACGCTTGCAGCGCAGAAACACTGATTCCAAACACGTTTGACACTAGGTCTTCTCCGCGCTCTTGAGGGTTGCACCCGCTTGAACTGCAATATCGGCATCCATCACAGTTTCTATAATGCTGCGATGCGGGGGTTGAGGGCGGCGCGCAGTGTGTCGCTGTTCAGAATTTGACTTAACTTGCTGGCGTACTCCGGATCGGTGGCGTAGCCGGACTTGCCGATGCCGTCGACGTACGCCTGCGTGTCGTTGCCCGCCGCGACGGCATCGCGGTAGCGGGGGGAGTTCCTCAGCAGGTTGGCGAAGTCGTTGACGCTGTCCTCGATCGAGCCATAGGCGCGGAACGCCGTGCGGCGCGGAGTCGCGACCCCATTGCTGAACTCCATGGTGTCCGCGGTCGCTCGCGCGCCCGTCCAGGAATCGCCGGCTTTGATGCCGAACATGTTGAAACTGGGCCTGCCGTCCGCGGTGCGCGGCATGCGCTGGCCCCAGCCGGTCTCGAGCGCCGCCTGTGCCAGCAGTCCCAGTGGATTGAGTCCCAAGGCGGAAGCTGCGCGGCGGATGGTCGGCATCACCTGGTCGACGAATTCCCCCGGCGATTGGGCGGCTGACGCCTGCGCCGCTGCCGGCGACGGCGAGGTCGACGCTTGCGCGGATTTGAGCGCTGCGGCGCCGGCAGGTGCCGCGGGCTTGGCCGACAGCTGCCGCTTCAACATCGCGCCGATGCCCAAGTCCTGGTGCTGGCTGATGGTGAGGGCGACCTGCTTGTCGAACATGTCCTGGTACATGTTCATCTCGTTGCTGTCGGGGTTGTTGCTGCTGCCGGCGTCGCGCATGCTCTTCAGCATCATCTGCAGAAACAGGGCCTCGACCTGCTGCGCCACCGCGATGATCGCCTGCGGCGAGTTGGGGTCCTTCTTCAGGGCCGCCAAGCCGTTGATGTCCGTATAGGTGCCCGCAGAGGACATGTCCGCAGGCGCCGACCCCAGGGACGGCATTACATTGGTCAATGGCAGATTGGTGGTCATTTAGATAACGATGAGCTCGGCCTGCAGTGCACCGGCCTCCCTGAGTGCTTCGAGGATGGCGACCAGATCGCCGGGAGCCGCTCCCACGTCGTTGATGGCGCGCACGATTTGCTCGAGTTCAACGCCCGGCTTGAACAAGAACATGCGATTCGACCCCTGATCCACTTTGATGGCCGAGTTGCTGGTCACCACCGTTTGTCCGAACTTGGAGAATGGCGCCGGCTGGCTCACGGTTTGCTCTTCTTTGATGCTGACCGACAGTGAACCGTGCGACACGGCCGCCGGACTCACGATCACATTGCTGCTGATGACCACCGTTCCGGTGCGCGAATTGATGATCACCTTCGCCGCCGCGCTGCCGGGTTCCACCTGCAGATTCTCGACACTGGAGAGGAAGGACACGCGCTGCGTGATGTCGAGAGGCGCGCGCACGCGTATCGAGCCGCCGTCCATGACCGAGGCGATGTCGTCGCCCATGCCCTTGTTGACGCTGGCGGCCAGGCGGGTCGCGGTGGTGAAATCGGGGTCGTTCAGATTGAGGGTGACGAAGTCGCCTTGCGAGAGCTGCGAGGGGACCGCGCGTTCCACGGTGGCGCCGTTCGGGATGCGGCCCGAACTCGGCACATTCACGGTGAGCTTTGAACCGTCGGTCCCTTCGACGCCGAAGCCGCTGACGATCAGATTTCCCTGGGCGATCGCATAGATCTGTCCGTCGAGACCATGCAGGGGGGTGACCAACAGCGATCCGCCGCGCAGACTCTTGGCATTGGCGATGGAGTTGATGGTGATGTCGATGGTTTGTCCGGGCTTGACGAACGCCGGCAGGACCGCGTGCACCGCGACCGCCGCGACGTTTTTCAGCTGCGGCGTGACGTTCGGGGGAATCGTGACCCCCAATTGCGCCAACATGTTGTTGAGCGACTGCACGGTGAACGGCGCCTGGCTGGTTTGATCGCCGGTGCTGTCGAGACCGACGACCAGGCCGTAGCCCACCAGTTGATTGGTGCGCACGCCCTGAATCTGCGCCAGGTCCTTGATCCGCTCCGCCTCGGCAATGGACGTGCTCAGCAGCAGCAGTGCCGCCCACAAGAACCTTGATTGGAATATTGAGCGCATGTGATCAGTACGGCGCATAGCCGGAATTGAAGAACCGCGCCAGCCAGCCCATGCGGTTCGAACTGTCGATCACGCCCTTGCCCGAGTAGCTGATGTGGGCATCCGCGACCTTGTCGGAGGTGACCGTATTGTCGGTGGCGATGTCGGCGCGGCGCACCACCCCTGACACGTGCACATATTCGTCGCCCTGATTGAGCTTCAAGGTCTTGTCGCCCTGGACCACCAAATTGCCGTTGGACTGAACTTCCATCACCGTCACGGTCAGGCTGCCCGCCAGGCTGTTGCCCTGCGTGCTCGAACCCTCGCCGTCGAAACTGCCGGCACCGTTCAGTGTGGTCGTGTAGACAGGCACGCCGCCCGCGGTGATGGTATGCCCGAAAAGAGTGGGCCCGGTGTTGTTGACCGTGGTCGTCTTTGCCGTTTTGGTAACCGCGCTCTTGCTGGCATTGGTCGATTCCGTCAAGCGAATCGTCAGCACGTCGCCGACGCGGCGTGCCTTGAGATCGGCAAACAGCTCCATTTGTTGGCCTGCCTGGTAAATGGCGCCGTCGGTGCGCGGCGTCGGCGGCGGCAGCACGCGTGCCACGGCCGGATCGGGTTTGCGCGGCGGCGAGCCGCACGCCGACAGGAGGACGCAGAGCACGACTCCCAACAAAACCGCCTGCGCCAATGGGTGTTGCCGCGTCATGCCAGGTTCGTCGTCAAGTACTGCAGCATCTGGTCGGTGGTGCTGATGGCCTTGGAGTTCATTTCGTAGGAGCGCTGACACTCGATCATGGAGACGAGCTCGGTGACCGAATTCACATTCGACGTTTCGAGCGCGCCCTGCTGCAGCGTGCCCAACCCGTTCGTGCCGGCGGTGCCGACCTGCGGCGATCCGCTGGAGGCGGATTCGACCAGCAAGTTGTTGCCGGTGGGCTGCAATCCCTCGGTGTTGATGAAATCGGCCAGCTGGATTTGGCCGACCTGGGTGCCCTTGGTGTTGCTCGCCGAGGTGACCGTGACGACGCCGTCGGCGCCGACGGTGACCGACTGGGTGCCCGAGGGAATGTTGATCGCCGGCTGCAGCGGATAACCCGAGGGAGTGACGACGTTGCCCTGGTTGTCCAGGGTAAAGGAGCCGTCCCGGGTGTAGGCAATGGTGCCGTCCGGCATGGTGATCTGCAGGAAGCCGCGGCCGTTGACCGACATATCCAGACTGGCGCTGGTTTGCAGCACGCTGCCCTGCGTGTAGTCCTTTTCCGTGGCGACGATGCGCACACCCGTGCCGAGCGTGAGCCCGGTCGTGTACTGGGTGTTCTGCGTGCTCTGCGCGCCTACTTGACGGATGTTCTGATACATCAAATCCTGAAACGCAGCGCGGCCGGCCTTGAAGCCCGTCGTGCTGGTGTTGGCCAGGTTGTTGGCAATGACCGCCATCCGCGTGTTTTGCGCGTCGAGACCGGTTTTAGCTGCCCATAGTGCGAGGTTCATCGGAGTTTTCCTTGACGAGTTACGAGGCCGACATCAGGCGCTCGGCACTCTGTTCATTCTGATCGGTTGAATTGATGCTCTTGATTTGGAATTCGTACAGACGCTGCAACTCGATCATGCTGATCAGGGACTGCGCTGCGTTGACATTGCTCGATTCCAACATCCCGGAGCTGATCGATACGGAGTCGTCGCTCTTGACCTTGTCTCCGGACTTGAGCCGCAGCAGGCCGTCATCGCCCTTCTGCAGATCCGCTAGCTTGGGGTTGACCAATTTGATGCGATCGACCTGCGTGACCGCGAACGGCGCGGAGCCCTGCGGCACCACGGATACCGTGCCGTCGCTGCCGATGCTGACCTGCGTCGAGGGCGGTATCACCAAAGGACCGGAGTCGCTCAGCACCGGCAATCCGTCGGCGGTCGTGACGGCGCCGTTCGGCGTAACCCGCAGATCGCCGGCGCGCGTGTAGCCTTCCCTGCCGTCCGCGCCCCGGACCGCGATGAATCCCTTGCCGTTGACGGCGATGTCGAGGTTGCGGCCCGTGCTCTGCATGACGCCGCTGGAAAAGTCGATGCCTGCATCGCCCGCCACCGCATTGACGCGCGTCGGGTACCCCGGACCGTAGATCGGTTCGCTGTCGAACGACACGGCATCGGCGCGAAACCCGATGGTGCTCAGGTTGGCGATGTTGTGGTTGTTCACGGCCTGCGCTTGCATGATTTGCTTCGCGCCGGTCATCGCCACATACAGTCCTCTATCCATGATT
>DATLVV010000622.1:0-4889 GCA_035577165.1 Steroidobacteraceae bacterium
CCTCGTGAACGGTGGCGACTCCGAACTTCGCCAGCTGCGCCACGCTTGCTGCGTCCGCGCGAGTCACGTTCCGCACCGCAATTCCGGATTGTCCCAGCATGAAATCACCCTTTCGCGTCAATGCCCAAATGGTACGAAAACTTCGCCGCGCATGATGAGCCGCGCCGTGCGCAGCAGCGCGGCGCGCAATACTTCGGACGGATTCGCCGGGTTCATGGCCAGCACCACGCTGAATTCGCCGCTGGGGTGTTCCACCGACAAGGTCTTGGAGAGGCCCGGCGGTACCACGGCATAGCGGTTCGCGACACTGCCCGGCATGACCGCCGCCGTGGCCACGGTGACGGCGCCCAGGACCCCCACGGCCGAGTGGCAGTCATGTGGAATGAAGGTGCGGGTGCAGATATGCCCGCCCGATTTTGGCCGGGCCACCAGGCACATCTTCGGCACAACCTTCTTGAGCACGTCGCCCAGATTCATCACGGGACCCGCCTGGAGACGGATCGATTCGATTTTCTGCTTGAGCGCGCCATTGGCGTTCAGTTCGTCCCGGGTTTCGTAGCCGGTCACGCCCAGAGCCTCGGCCGACATGATGACCACCGGCATGCCGTTGTCGATGCAGGTAACCTCGACGCCATCGAAGCGATCCACCACATGCCCGGTGGGCAGCAGCGAACCGCAGACCGAACCCGCCGTTTCCAGAAAGCTGATGTTGATGGGCGCCGCCGTGCCCGGTACGCCGTCGATTCGCGCCTCGCCCGAGTACTCGACTCTGCCCCCGGGAGTGCGTACCTCGATGTCGCTCAAGGTTCCGGTGTTGCGCGTCAATACCCGCAACGTGGTGACATCGCCGGCGGCCTTCACCAGACCGGTCTCGAGACCGAAGGGCGCAACCGCGGCGAGCATATTGCCGCAATTCGGCGTGGTATCGACGCGCGCCTCTTTGACGGACACCTGGGCGAACAGAAATTCCAAATCGACACCGGGGCTTTCACCACGGCGAATGATCCCGACCTTGCTGGTCAGGGGATCGGCGCCGCCCAGTCCGTCGATCTGGCGCGCATCCGGTGAACCCATCACCGCCAGCAGCAGCGCGTCGCGCTGCGCCACATCCTTGGGCAAATCACTGTCGAGAAAAAAAGGGCCGCGCGAGGTGCCGCCGCGCATGAACAGACAAGGAATGGATCGCTGCATAGATCACGTATACTATCAAGGAATGGGAAACATACCTGTTATAACAATTGAGAATAGCTCTGTGAGCCCGGGCTGCGCATGGATTTGAAACAACTGGAGTACTTCCGCCACGTCGCGGAGCTCGGCAGCTTCACCCGCGCGGCTTCATTTCTCTCCGTGGTGCAGCCGGCGCTGAGCCGCCAGGTGCGGCAGCTGGAGGTCGAACTCGGCCAGAGTCTGTTTGACCGCAATGGACGCGGCGTGGTGCTGACCCGCGCCGGCACGCGGCTGCTGGAACATACGCGCGGGATCTTGATGCAAGTGGGCCGGGCCCGTCAGGAGCTCGAGGAGCAGAAAAACGGCGATTCGGGTCATTTCGTGCTGGGCTTGCCGCCCAGTTTGGGGCGCAGCGTCACCGTTCCCTTGGTCAAGGCCTTCGGCCGCCAATTACCCAATGCCAGCCTTGCCACGGTCGAGGGGCTGTCAGCCTACATGCTCGAGTGGTTGCAGGTTGGCCGCGTCGATTGCGCCCTCGTTTATAACGCGCCCGAGTCGCCCAGTCTGGACATCCAGCCTCTGCTCGACGATCAGCTGTTTCTCATCGCGCCGCGCGCGGTCAACGCGGTGCGCAAGGCGCGCAAGTCGATCACCCTCGCGGAACTGGCCGACTATCCGCTCATCATTCCGAGCCGGCCGCACTCCATCCGTATGTCGGTCGAGAATGCGCTCGCCGCGGTCGACCGCAAAATCCGGGTGGCTCACGAGATCGAGTGCATTCCCGCCGTGATCGACCTGGTACGTCAGGGCCACGGCTTCGGGGTGCTGCCGCTGAACGCGGTAAGATCCACTCCATGGAGCGATGAAGTGCTGGTCAAGCCCATCCTCGCGCCCACTCTCAAGACTTCGCTTTCGCTGGCGACTTCGGCGCAGCGGCCGACGAGTCCCTTGATGCGCAAGGCCATTCACCTCATCCGCGACATCGTACGCCGCGAAATTTGTTCCGCAGAGGCTCCCACATGACCATGAAAGTCTGTCTCGCCGGCCACGGTGCGTTCGGCATCAAACACTTGGAAGCCATGGCAAAGATTCCCGGAATCGAAGTCATTTCCCTGGCCGGATCGAACATGGAGTCGGCGCGAGCGGTGGCGCAGCAGTGGAAAATCCCGCATTGGACCGCGAATCTTGCCGACAGCCTGGCCCAGCCCGGACTCGACGCGGTGGTCCTGACCACTCCCACGCAAATGCATGCGGCGCAGGGCGAGCAGTGCATGCGTGCCGGCAAGCACGTCATGATCGAGATTCCGATGGCCGATTCGGCCGCGGACTCCGAACGCTTGGTGCGCGTGCAAAGTGAAACCGGGGTCGTCGCCATGGCCGGGCACACGCGCCGCTTCAATCCCAGCCATCAATGGATCCACAACCGCATACTCGCCGGTGAACTCAAGATCCTGCAGATGGATGTGCAAACGTATTTCTTCCGGCGTACCAACACCAACGCGCTCGGCAAACCGCGCAGCTGGACCGATCATTTGCTGTGGCATCATGCCTGCCACACAGTCGATCTGTTCGGCTATCAGACCGGAGAGAACATTACCCAGGCGTATGCCTTGGAAGGGCCGAAACATCCGGTCCTCGGCATCGCCATGGATATGAGCATCGGATTGAAGGTCGCGAGCGGCGCCCTCTGCACGCTTTCCCTTTCGTTCAACAACGAGGGACCCCTGGGCACGTTCTTCCGCTACATCTGCGATAACGGAACCTATATCGCACGCTACGACGAACTGGTGGACGGCAAGAATAATCCCATCGACGTGTCGAAGGTCGATGTGTCGATGAACGGCATCGAACTGCAGGACCGGGAATTCTTTGCCGCCATTCGCGAGTCGCGCGAACCGAATGCCAGCCTGGCGCAATGCCTGCCGGCGATGCAGACCCTGGGCCGCCTGGAGCGGCAGTTGGCCGGCGCCTGACCAGTCAGTTGATTTGCGAAACGTCGTCCACCAATAGTACTTCACAGGCCCCTGCCCCGGTGTCGTTGCGCACCAGCGAGGTCTTGATCCACGTACCGTCGTTTCGCAGGCCGTCCACCAGCTCGCCGGTCAAGGTGACCACCTGGCCGGGGCGCAGCCGCGACAACTGGGCCTTCACCAGCGGTGTGCGCGGTATGACATGCGTATTGGCCGAATGGGTGATGATCGAATCCCTGGCTATCGGCGTGTCGGCGGATATGTGCCAGTAGTAGAATCGATTGGACTGCGAAATGTCGATCGAGCGCAGAACCCGACTGTCCGACAGGGGCCCCCAGCCGAGCGCCAGATCCTGCGGAATCAGATCCGCCAGGGCATCGAAATGATAGCGCTCGCGCGACAGAATGCGGGCGGTCACCTGATAGTGAGCGCGCATGGTCAGGGTCCAACGACCAACCTGGAGTTGCTCGCCGCTCGTCAGTTCGGTTTGCTGCGGCTCGCCGGCGGCCAGGATGCCGTCAGGCGGATGCACCGGCCGATCCCCGTACCAATGCCAGGCGCCCCAGCCGACATAGACCAGCAATACGACCTTGACGACGGGATGGCGCCACATGCGCGCACAGTGATGCAAATCACTGTGCAGCGCCGTGATCTTGGTCGCGCCCGGCGGGCAGGAACTCGTGCGCTAGGCGGGCTTTTGTGCCCAGACCTTGCACCAGCCGCCGGCCGGCACGCTCTTGCCTGCAAAGATATTGCACGCGGCGGTCGCATCGCTCGCCTTACCCTGGTACTGCGCACAGGTCGAGCATTTCTGATCGGGCTTGTACGTGGTATTGGCCTTGGCATCGACCTTGGTCGCGTCGGTCACGAAGCCCAAGGCTTGAGCGGTCGGATCCTTCGGATCGAGCGGCGGCAGGGCGGCGGCCGTCGAGGTATTGCCGATGAGCCCCATGGCTGGAATGAAGGCGCCGGCGATCAATCCGCCTTTGACCATTGCTCGCCGTGAAATCTTGCTTTGCATCGCGACCTCCTCTGATGAATGAGATGAGTAAGTGCCATTTTCCCGCTTTTCCGGGAGCATTTGTCATAAATAAATATTAATACTGGAGACAGGGCGCAAACGATTCTCAGTAAGATTTACAATTCGTCTGCACTCGAGGCCGCCGCGACCAACCAGTCGCGAAATCGCTGGGCTTCGCGGCGCATTCTCTGCGGGCGTTCCGGGGTGATGACAAAGTAGGAGAAGTCGTCAGCGAACTGCTGCGGCAGGGCGTTGACCAACCGGCCCGTCGCAAAATAGGCCGACAGAAAAATGCCGTGCGCGAGCGCGACTCCGGCACCGGCCGCCGCGAGTTCCAAGGCGGCAATGGTGGTGTCGACGGTGAGCCCCGCCCCTGCGGGCACATTCGCCAATTCCGGCGTCTGCCGCACCTTGAGCCAATGATTCTCGTAGCTGCGAATGTGAATCGGATTCTGCATCAGGGCGGCGACGCCGCTGGGTTCCATGTCCCGCAACAGCGCCGGACTGCACACCGCCACTATGTTCTGGTTCATCAATCGTTCGGAGCGGTAACCGTGCCAGTGTCCGGTGCCGTAGCGAATCTCGAGGTCAGTCGCGTCATCCGGCAGGGGATTGTCCCAAATCACCGAGGAGAGCCGCACGTCGATGGCGGGATGAATCCGGGTGAACGCCGGAAGCTTGGGCGCGAGCCAGAGCGCGGCCAGCGACACCGGCGCGTGCACCGTGATCTG
>DATLVV010000623.1:0-2112 GCA_035577165.1 Steroidobacteraceae bacterium
ACCGGCTCCACCGTGGCGGAGCTCATAGCAGCGCTGAAAGCCCGTAAAATACGGCTCGAGGGCGCCGTCTCGAGTTCCCGCCGAACCTCCGAAAGCTTGCGCGCCGCCGGCATTCCGGAACTCGATCTCAATGCCGCCGGCCCCTTGAGCCTCTACATCGACGGTGCCGATGAGGCCACCGCCGACGGCGCGTTGATCAAGGGCGGAGGCGCCGCGCTCACCCGCGAGAAGGTTGTGGCAGCCGCCTCCGAGAAATTCATCTGCATCATCGACGACGCCAAGTTGGTCGATGTGCTGGGCACCTTCCCCCTCCCCATCGAGGTGATCCCGATGGCCCGCTCGTATGTCGCGCGTGAACTGGTGAAGATGGGGGGGCAACCCGTCTGGCGCGATGGCGTGGTCACCGACAACGGCAATGTCATCCTGGACGTCCACAATCTGCGGCTCTTGGACCCGGCGGCCTTTGAAACCGCCGCGAATCAGATCGCCGGGGTGGTGACTGTCGGCCTGTTCGCCCTGCGTCGCGCGGATCTGCTCATCGTGGCGGGCGACGACGGAGTGAAGACCTTCGCCCGCAAGCCGGGCTAGATTTCCATGCGGGTTCCGATTTCAACGACCCGGCTGGGCGGCAATCCGTAGAAATCCGCGATCACCTGGGCGTTGCGCGCCATCTGCATGAACGCCTTGCGCCGCAACGGCGGCAGATCGGATCGCCGCCCCGGCAGCAGTTCTTCGCGGCTCAGGAAGTACGTGGTTTCCTCGGGCTCGTAGGGCACCCCATGCGATTCGGCCTCCCGCAATATCTCCGTGATGTTCGGTTTCTCCATGAAGCCGAACTGCGCCACCACCCTCACGATTCCCTCGCACACCGGGGTCACGGTCACGCGCTTGGACGCGGCGATTCGCGGCAGCTCGCGGGTCACCACGGTCAACAGGACCACATGCTCGTGCATCACGCGGTTGAACTTGATGTTGTTGAGCAGCGCGCGTGGTATGCCGGATGCCTTCGGATCCAGGAAGATCGATGTGCCCGCCACCCGCACCGGCGGATCGCGTTTCAACTCCTCGAGGAAATCGCGCACCGGCTTCTGTTCACGCAGCAAGCGGGCCATCACCGAGGCGCGCCCACTCTGCCACGTTTGCATCAGCCAATAGATGATCAGTCCGGATGCCAGCGGCAGCCAGCCGCCGTCCTCGAGCTTGGTCATGTTCGCCATCAAGAAAGCGATGTCGATGATGAACAGCAGGGACAGTCCCGTCCGCAATGCGCGGCTCTCCTTACCCGTTCGCGACTTGATCAGGCTCAAGGTCAGCGGGGTCACGATCGTCATGGCGCCGGAGACGGCCAGGCCGTAGGCGCCGGCCAACGCCGCCGAACTGCCGAATCCCATCACCAATGCGAGCGCGGCCACCATGAGTATCCAATTCATGGTCGGCACGTAGATCTGCCCGGCGTTGTCCGCCGATGAATGCTGGACTCGCAAACGCGGCAGCAGCCCCAAGCTCACCGCCTGAGTGGTCACCGAAAATACTCCGGAGATCACGGCCTGCGAAGCGATCACGGTCGCCGCGGTCGCAATCATCACCAAGGGCCACAGCGACCAAGAAGGGGCCATCATGTAGAAGGGATTGCTGATGGCCGCCGGATTTTCGATCAGCAGCGCACCCTGGCCGAAATAGTTCATCACCAGCGCCGGCATCACGATGCAAATCCAGCCCAGCCGGATCGGCGCCTTGCCGAAATGGCCCATGTCGGCGTACAACGCCTCGCCGCCCGTGACGCACAAGAACACTCCCGCCAGGACTGCCAGCGCGCCGATCTTGTGTTGAGTCAGGAGCCCGAGCGCGCGCGTAGGATCGATCGCCAGCAGCACTCCCGGCTCACGCACGATCCAACTGACGCCCATCACGGCGAGTATCAGGAACCAGCCCAGCATGACGGGACCGAACACCCTGCCCACGGACCCGGTGCCGTGCCGCTGAATCAGGAATAGACCGACCAGCACCACGAGGGTGATGGGCAAAATCGGAATTTGCGCATCGGGTGCCGCCACGCGCAGACCTTCGACGGCGCTCAACACCGAAATCGCCGGCGTGATGGCACCGTCTGCG
>DATLVV010000624.1:0-3879 GCA_035577165.1 Steroidobacteraceae bacterium
GGGATTATCCGATATGAGCGCAGCGCAATTGGAACCCACTCTACCCTCGAGCTGGTACCGCAGCCCGGAGGTGTTCCGCGCCGAAAAGGAGCGCATATTCTGCCGCGAATGGATCGGAGCATGCCGCGAGAGCGAACTGCCGAAGCCGGGCGACCATCAGGTGCTCGACGTGCTCGGCGAGAGCATTTTGTTGCTTCGCAATCGCGAAGGCCTGCTGCGGGCCTTCTATAATGTGTGCCGGCATCGCGGATCGCGGCTGTGCCGAACCGCGGCAGAGGTTGAAGCGCTGCGCGTGGTGCTTCCCGGCGGGGTCACCGCCGGACGCCTGATCGTCTGCCCCTACCATCAGTGGTCTTACGATTTCAACGGCGCGCTGGTCGCGGCCCCGCACTTGAGCGCCGCCGGCGGCTTCAAGAAGCAGGACTTCCATCTGTATCCGGTCGGCGTCGACACCTGGGGAGGATTCGTATTCTTGAATCTCACGCCGGCCGAGGCCGCGCCGCTGACCTCCCAGTTGGGCGGCATACCGGAACGGCTGCAACGCTATCCGCTGCGCGATTTGCAGGTCGGCGCCACCATTCGCTACGAAGTCGCCGCCAATTGGAAGATCATTTGCGAGAACTACAACGAGTGCTATCACTGCGCCGGCGTGCACCCGGAGCTGTGTGCGGTGGTGCCGTCGTTCCGCGAGGCCGGCGGCGCCGATTTGGATTGGAACCGCGGCATTCCGCATCGGGAGGGAGCCTACACTTTCACGCACAGCGGAACGACCGTGAGGCGCGCCTTTCCGGGCTTGGATGCCGATGAGCAGGTGCGGCACAAGGGCGAACTGGTCTATCCCAATGTGTTCTTGAGCGTCGCTTGCGATCACGTGGCAGCATTCATCCTGCAGCCGCGCGGCGCAGAGCGCACCGACATCATCTGTCACTTTCTATTCGAGACCCATGAAATGGCGAAGCCCGGCTTTGACCCGTCGGATGCCGTGGATTTCTGGGATCTGGTCAACCGTCAGGACTGGGCGGTATGTGAAGGGGTGCAGAATGGCATACGTTCGCGCGTCCATAGCCACGGCTACTACGCGCCCATGGAAGACTGGAACCTGGACATCAGGCGCTACGTGACCGAGCGAATCGGCGCCTTCGTCGGCGAGCAGCCTTCCTAGCGGCTTGGCGGCGCTCCGTCAATACGACTTGACGTAGACGGTTCATTGCGCCGCGCTTCGGTATACTCCCGAAAAAAGGAACTTGATGGCAACCAAGCGGCATGTACCGAAATTCCACCGCGCCACTCCCGCGGTGCGCCGGGAGGCGCTGGTCGACGCGACTTTGCGCTGTCTCAAGCAATATGGCCATGAAGGCGTGTCGGTACGCCGCATCAGCGCTGCGGCCGGCGTGTCCATCGGCCTGATCAACCATCATTTTCCGAGCAAATCGGGGCTGATTGCCGAGACCTATGAAACGCTCGCCCTGTCGTTGCTGGATTCTATCCGGCGCCAGGCCGAGAACAAGGCGGTGTCGCCGCGCGACCGCTTGAGCAATTTTTTTCGCGCATCATTCGCCCCGGAGATTCTCGACCCGCAGATCTTCAATGTGTGGCTGGTGTTCTGGAGCATGGTGGCGCACTCGGCTGAAATACGCGCTGTTCACTTCAGCACCTATGCCAAGTATCGCGCCGTGCTGGAGTCGTTGCTGGCGCAACTGGTCGAGACCGGCGCGGCGCCTCCCTTCAGGCTGCGTCCGGCCGCGATCGCGCTCTCCGCACTGCTCGACGGCTTCTGGATCGAACTGAGCTTGAGCCCGACGGTATTCAAGCCCCGGGAAGCGATCGCCCACTGCGAGGATTGGGTCAACGCCCTTTGCCGCGGCGACTTTCCGCGCCTGCTGGGCCCGCCCCGGGGCAAGAAGGCCGGCGCCGTCTCGAAGCGCCGCAAGGCCTGATTCGGCCGATCTCCACTGCGGAACCCCCGCTAGTGAGGAACGCTCCCGCTTGTTATACTACCGTTCAACAAGGTTTTCAGAAGGCAATTGAACATGGAAGCCAAACGCTCACTGCATAGCGACCTAGCGGCGCAAATTCCCGCCAACCTGGAAGGATTCAGCCTGCCCGGATGGATCTACCGGGATGCGGATTTCCTGGAAGCCGAGAAGGAGCGCGTGTTTGCCACTTCGTGGCAGATCGTGTGCCACCTCAACGATATACCGGATCCCGGCGACTACCACACCCTGGATTTTCTCGGCGAACCCTTGGTGGCAGTGCGCGGCCAGGACCGCACCGTGAAAGCCTTCTTCAACGTGTGCCGGCATCGTGCCGCGCGGCTGCTCGACGGCGGCTCGGGCCATTGTCCCGGCAGAATCGTCTGCCCATACCACGCATGGACCTATGACCTGGGCGGCCGGCTCACCGCCGTGACGCACCGCAAGGAGTTCGCCGATTTCACTCTCGATCAATACGGGCTCAAGCCCGTCGAGACCGAAATATACAAGGGCTTCATTTTCGTGCGCTTGAAAGCGGGGCTGCCGAGCGTCGCCGAAATGCTGGCGCCCTACGAGGCCGAATTGAGCGCCTACCGGCTCGAGGAATTGCAGCCGCTCGGTCGCGTCACCCTGCGCACACGTCATGTGAATTGGAAGAACGTGACCGACAACTATTCCGATGCCATGCACATCACCGTGGCGCACCCGGGTCTGACGCGGCTGTTCGGCCAAAGCTACGGCGTGGAAGCGCAGCCCTGGGTGGACAAGATGTGGGGCTACCTCCGCGACGTCCCTTCCTCGCAGCTGTCAGAGCGTTTGTACCAGGCCGTGCTGCCCCATTCGCCGCACCTGCCGGAGGAACGGCAGCGGCTGTGGATATATTTCAAGATGTGGCCGAATGTGGCGTTCGACATTTATCCCGACCAGATCGATTTCATGCAAATGATTCCGATCTCGCCCACGGAAACCCTGATCCGCGAGATCGCCTACGTGCACCCCGACGAGCGGCGTGAAATGCGCGCCGCCCGCTACCTGAATTGGCGCATCAACCGCCGGGTGAGTCTCGAGGACAAGGCGCTCATCGAGCGGGTTCAGACCGGCATGGGATCGCGTAGCTACACCCCCGGGCCGCTCGGACGCACCGAGGTCGGCTTGCGCAGCTTTGCCCGACGGATGCGCGGTCTCATTCCCGAGAGCCGCCTTGAAAACGCGCCCAGCGCGGGCTGGCATGTACGCAACGGCCTGAGCAGAAATAGTGGTTGATTCGCAGGTGCGTGATGTGGTCATCATCGGTGGCGGACACAATGGGTTGGTGTGCGCGGCGTACCTCGCGGCGGCCGGTCTCAAGGTAACCGTGCTCGAGCGGCGCGGCGTGGTCGGCGGCGCGGCGGTCACCGAGGAATTTCATCCGGGGTTTCGCAATTCCGTGGCGGCTTACACCGTGTCGCTGCTCAACCCGAAGGTCATTCGCGATTTGGATCTGCCGCGGCACGGTCTACGGGTGGTGGAGCGCGGGCTCGCCAACTTTCTGCCTTTGGATGAAACCCACTACCTCAAGGTCGGCGCCGGCAAGACCGAACAAGAGGTGGCAAAGTTCTCCGCGCGCGACGCGGCGCGGCTGCCGGCCTACGCCGAGCGCCTCGATCTTATCGCCGATGTATTGCGCGACCTGGTGCTCGAAACCCCGCCGAATGTCACCGCCGGCGGATGGCTGGCGGCCATGCCCGAACTGCTGCGCGGCGCGCGAATGGGCAAGCGGATCGCCAAGCTCGACCTGCCCATGCGCCGCGAATTGTTGGATTTGTTCGTCAAGTCGGCGGGCGATTACCTGGATGCCTGGTTCGAGAGCACCCCCATCAAGGCGGCGTACGGTTTCGACGGCATCGTCGGCAACTACGCCAGTCCC
>DATLVV010000625.1:0-2325 GCA_035577165.1 Steroidobacteraceae bacterium
CGCCTGCAGCGGTAAGTCGCGGGAGGATCCTCCGACGAATACCGTGTACTTGCCGGGCAGCCACGACCACGCGTCCGTTTTCTCATTGAAGGTGGCAAGGGCCAGAGGCTCGAGCGCGACCGTTACGGTTTTCTGTTTGCCGCCCTCGATCCGCACGCGCTGCCACGCAGCGAGCCGCCGGAAATGTTCGCCGCTGGATTTGGGAAGCTGCACATAGACTTGCGCAATCTCCGTAGCATCCCGCGTGCCGGTATTTTCGACGGTAAATGTCACGGCCTGGGCCGCCGAGTCGATCTGCAGACCCCGGTACTTGAACTGCGTGTAGGAGAGTCCGTAGCCGAAGGGAAACAACGGCTGTTTGTTTTCGGAGTCGAACCATTTGTAGCCGAAGCGCACCCCTTCATTGTAGTCGGCGACAAACGTCTGGCGCTTTTCCTCATCCGCAACCCAATGTGTCGATGCCCCCGCCTTGGCGGCGCCGCCGGATGCACCGAATATGCGTTCATGAGGCAGGTCGACTTCGGATCTTGCAAAGGTGACGGCCAGCTTCGCCGACGGCACGACGCTGCCGAAGAGAAGATTCGCGATGGCTTGTCCGCCGCCGATTCCCGGATACCATGCTTCCATGACGCCGGCGACATGATCGATCCACGGCATGCTTACCGGGTTGCCCGTGATCAACACGACGAGGGTGTGCGGATTGACGGCCGCGACCGCCGCAATCAATTCATCCTGCCCGTCGGGCAGAGCCAAGGTTGGGGAATCGCCGCTTTCGCTCATGTATTGATCGGCGAAGACCACCGCGATATCCGCCGTCTTCGCCAGCGCGGCGGCCGAGCCCAAGTTCGTTCCCGGGTCGAATTGCACGGCGGCTCCCGGTGCGTGTTCCCGGATGTAACGCAATGGCGCAGACGGAAAGTACACCGCCTTGCCCCATTGGGTCGGCACCGCGGGACTGATGGCATTGCCGCCCGGGGCGTCGACCTGGGCGGAACCGCCGCCGGATAATATTCCGACATCGGCATGCGCGCCGATCACCGCAATGGAATGAATGGCGGCGCCGTTCAACGGCAGGGTGCCGTCATTCTTCAGTAAGACAATGCTTTCTTCGGCAATATGCTGGGCATCTTCCAAGCCGCGAAACGGGTTGACGACGCTGCGGGGAGCCGGCGGGTGATCGACGATCCCCGCCGCGAACATGGAACGCAGCAGGCGATGCACCATGTCATCGAGCCGGCTCGGCGGGACTCGTCCCGCGGACACCGCCTGCTTGAGCGCCTCGCCGAAATACTCATCGCCGGGCATCTGCACGTCAAGCCCCGCCAGGGCCGCCTTATCCGTGGAGTGGGTGCCGTCCCAATCGGAGACCACGAAACCCGGAAAATGCCAGGCGCCTTTGAGCACGTGGTTCATGAGCCAATCGTTTTCACACGCCCAATCGCCGTTCACCTTGTTATAGCTGCACATCACGGAGGAGGGGCGTCCGATCCGTATGCCAATTTCGAAGGCCAATAGATCGCTTTCACGGGCCGCCTTGTGCGGGATGTGAACGTCGACCACCGTGCGCCCGGATTCCTGATCATTGAAGGCGTAGTGCTTGATGTCGCCCATGACTTGATTGCCCTGGACGCCGCGAATGACGTGGCCGACCGTGACCCCCGCCAGAACTGGATCTTCGCCCGCATACTCGAACAGTCGGCCATTGCGCGGATCACGCGCAAGATTCACGCCGCCGCCGATCGACTGATTGTAGCCCTGCGCACGAAGTTCGCGGCCGATGACATCCCCGTACAGTTGTGCCGCCTCCGGATCCCACGATGAGGCGGCCGCCAGTACGGAGGGTAACAGTGTGGCGTATCTGCTTTGCGGCGCCGCCATGCGGATGCCGACGGCCGAATCTGCCTGCTGCACAGAAGGAATCCCCAGGCGCGGTATCCCTAAAATTTCGCCGGCTCCGCCGTTATTGTCCGGGGGGACCGGCTGCCCCGGTTTCAAGGGCCCCCAACCGATGCCGTGCACCAGCTGAATCTTCTCATCCAGCGTCAGTTCCGTGACGACCAAGTCCGCACGCGCGTCGGGCGACAGCGAGGCATCCATCCAGGGCCGCGCAGATTGCGCCGCCGCGGGCTGCGGGAAGCATGCTCCCTGGGCGATGAGCAAGGCAGCGACACCGGCGGCGGAACGCAAACTCATACCTGCCCCTGGGGGACTCGCGCGCCGGCGCGGGTTCGATTGAAGGCGGCGGCCAGATCCTTGTACCAAAATCCGCTGCGCTTCAGGATGCGAGCCTGCGTCTGGTAGTCGACGTAGTAAATGCCGAACCGT
>DATLVV010000626.1:0-3952 GCA_035577165.1 Steroidobacteraceae bacterium
CGAGGTCCGGCCAAAGTTCGGCGACGCGTACTGGAGCCTGGCGAATCTCAAGACCTACCAGTTCTCCGCGCAGGAGATCACGCAGCTCGAGGCGGCCGAGGCGGACCCGTCCACCGCCCTGATCGACCGCTACCACCTGTGTTTCGCACTCGGCAAGGCCTATGAGGACCGCAAGGACTTCGGCGTGTCCTATCGCTACTATGAGCGCGGCAATGCGTTGAAGCGCGCCGAGAGCCGCTATCGGGCAGAATTGTTGGAGCAGAACACCGCGAACCAGAAGCGGGTTTGTACGCGCGAGTTCTTCCAGGAGCGAACCGGCTACGGCGCCGCCAGCCGGGAGCCGATCTTCATCCTCGGGATGCCGCGCGCGGGCTCGACGTTGCTCGAGCAGATCCTCGCCTCGCACTCGCAGGTGGAGGGTACGCAGGAACTCTCCAATGTGCCGCGTGCGGTTCTCGACCTGCAGGGCTACAACCCGGATCTCGACAATCCGCGATATCCGGGATGTCTCGCGACCATGCCGGCGGAGGAGCTTCGTGCGCTGGGCGAGAAGTATCTGGCGGATACGCAGATCTACCGCACCGGCAATCCGCACTTCATTGACAAGATGCCCAACAATTTCCGGCACGTCGGCCTCATCCATCTGATGCTGCCGAATGCGAAGATCATCGACGCTCGCCGCGAGCCGATGGCGTGCTGCTTCGGCAATCTCAAGCAGCTGTACGCGCGGGGCCAGGAGTTCGTGTACAGCATCGAGGACATCGCCCGGTATTACCGCACCTACCTCGAGCTCATGGACCATTGGGATGCGGCGCTGCCGGGCCGGGTGCTGCGGGTTTATCACGAGGACGTGGTGGACGATCTCGAGGGCAGCGTGCGGCGGATCCTCGACTACTGCGAACTGCCGTTCGAGCCGGCGTGCCTCGAATTCCACCGCACCGAGCGCAGCATCCGCACCGCGAGTTCGGAGCAGGTGCGCCGGCCAATCTATCGCGAAGGGCTCGACCAGTGGAAGAACTACGAGCCATGGCTGGGTCCACTCAAGGAAGCGCTGGGTGATGCGTTGGTCCGCTACCGCTGACCCCCGCAACCACTGACGCGTGAGCCGCTTGCCAAGAGAGTTCGATCTGGCGGTCGTGGGCGCGGGCATCGTCGGCTTGTCCTGCGCATTGGCTGCCGCGCGGCGCGGTCTCAAGGTGGTGGTTCTCGAACGCGACGAACGCGCTCGTGGAGCTTCGGTGCGCAACTTCGGTTTGGTCACGGTCACCGGCCAGGACCGCGAAGGCGTGTGGCGCCGGGCGCGCCGCTCGCGGGAGGTGTGGCAGCAGGTCGCAACTCAGGCCGGCATTCCCATCGTCAATCGGGGGCTGTGGCTGGCGGCACGGCGCGCGGAATCCGCGGCGCTGCTCGAGGCGTTCCTGCGCTCCGACATGGCCGACGGCTGCTCGCTGCTCACGCCTGCAGCCGCACGGCAGCAATGCCGGCACCTGGATACGTCCGGACTCGAGGCCGTGCTGTTGAGTCCACACGAGTTGCGGGTCGAATCCCGCGAGGCGATTCCGAAGCTGGCGGAATGGCTGGCGCGCGACCACGGAGTCGCGTTCCGCTGGGCCACAGCGGTGCACGCCGCCGAACCACCGCGGCTCGAAACCTCGCGCGGCCCGGTCGCCGCGGCTGCGGTGGCGGTGTGTCCCGGCGACGATCTCACGACGCTGTATCCGCAACGGCTGGCGAAGGCCGGGGTGAGCCGCTGCAGCTTGCAGATGCTGCGGCTGGAGAGTCCGGGCTTTGCCTTGCCGGGCACCGTGATGTCGGATTTGAGTTTGCTTCGCTATGGCGGCTTCGCCGGCCTGCCCGAGTCCCGGGCGTTGCGAAGGCGCCTGCAGGCGGAGCAGGGCGAGCACCTGCGGCACGGCGTCCACCTCATCGTCGCGCAGGGGCCGGATGGCAGCCTCGTCGTCGGCGACAGCCATCACTATGACGCGGCTGCCGCGCCGTTTGCCGACGAGCGCGTCTATGCACTGATTCTCGAGGAATACTCCGCCGTCGTGGGACGCCCGCCGCCGGCCGTGAGAGAGCGCTGGCTCGGCAGCTACGCCACGGCGAAGGCGGGCGCCGTGCTCATCGATGCGCCGACGCCCCGGGTTCGCCTGGTCGTGGTCACCAGCGGCATCGGCGCATCGACGGGATTCGCCATCGGCGAGGAAACCATCGAGGATTTGTTCGGCTGACGCGCATTCCCTTCGGGGCGGGCGGATTCCTTTCGCCGGCATCGCCCGCTGTCGACTGATTATTGTCAACAGTTGACAATAATGGTAGAGTTATTGCAGCCCAAGCACCGAATTTTCCATGCCACAAGCCGCCCAAACAGCACTTCAACTGGTGCAGTCCAACTCGCTTCCCGCGCTGGTGCAGGTCGAGATCGAGCAGCTCATCCTGCGCGGCGAGCTCGCCATCGGCCAGCGCATCAATGAAAGCGAGCTGGCCGTGCGCTTCGGGACCAGCCGCGGGCCGATTCGCGAGGCGTTGCGGGCACTGGAAGAGTCGCGCCTGGTTCGCTCCGAGAAGAATCGCGGAGTTTTCGTCCGGGAGATTTCGGTGGCGGAAGCCGACGAGATTTACGATGTGCGCGAGGTCCTCGACCAATTGATAGGCCAGCGGGTCGCCGAGCGCGTGACGCCGGAGCGGCTTCGCAGCCTGGATGCGGTTCTCACGGAAATGGACCAGGCGACCGACAGGCAGGACGTCAAGTCCTACCATTCCCTGAATTTGAAGTTTCACGACATGCTGGTCGACTTTGCGGGAAATGCGCGGCTGACGGAAAGCTACCGCTTGCTGACGAGAGGCTTGCTGCTGTTCCGCCTTCGCGGGTTGCAGGATGGCGGCGGATTTGCGGTATCCAACACCGAGCATAGGGCTGTGGTGCGGGCCGTCGCGCAGCGCGATACGGTGCGCGCGGGTCAGTTGCTGCGCCAACATGCCGCAAAGAGCCGGGCCCGAATGCACAAGGCAGCCGCGCGGCGATCACAGGAGTAGCAATTTGCCAAACAACATCACCGTCAATGGGCGATCCTACCGCTGGATGGACCGTCCGCTGGTCGTCGTCTGTGTCGACGGCTGCCAGTACGAGTACATCACGGCCGCGGTGGCGGCCGGCGCCGCTCCCTTTCTCGGCCGGCTGCTCGCCGGTTCCGGAGAGTGCTTCATCGCCGATTGCGTGATGCCGAGCTTCACCAATCCCAACAATCTGTCGATCGTCACCGGTGTGCCGCCCTCGGTGCACGGCATCTGCGGCAACTACTTCTTCGATCCCGAGCGCGGCGAGGAAGTCATGATGAACGACCCGCGGCTTCTGCGCGCGGGCACCATCCTCGCGGCGTTTTCGGCGGCCGGCGCCAAGGTCGCGGTGATCACGGCGAAGGACAAGCTGCGCAAGCTTCTCGGCCACCAGATGAAGGGCATCTGCTTCTCCTCTGAAAAGGCCGACCAGGCAACGCTGGCGGAGAACGGCATCGAGAACGTGCTCGACCTCGTCGGCATGCCTGTCCCCTCCGTGTACAGCGCGGCGTTGTCCGAGTTCGTGTTCGTCGCCGGCGTCAAGCTGCTGGAACGTGAGCGTCCCGATCTCATGTACTTGTCGACGACCGACTACATCCAACACAAGGCCGCCCCCGGCACGCCGATCGCGAATGATTTCTATGCCATGATGGATCGGAATCTCGCCCGGCTCGATGCACTCGGAGCCACCATTGTGCTGACGGCCGATCACGGCATGAACGCCAAGCACGGCAGCGACGGTCAGCCCAACGTGATTTACCTGCAGGACGAACTCGATGCCTGGCTGGGTGAATCCAAGGCGCGGGTGATCCTGCCCATCACCGACCCCTATGTCGTGCACCATGGAGCGCTCGGATCCTTCGCATTGGTGTACTTGCCGGCCTCGGTGGCGCCA
>DATLVV010000627.1:0-8307 GCA_035577165.1 Steroidobacteraceae bacterium
CGATGAAATCATCATCGGGCACAGTCTGTGGCGGCGATGGCGGTGTCGCCGATGGCGGAGGCGGAGGCGGTGTCGGTGGTGGCGGCGGCGCCGCAATACCGGCTGCGCACAGAAACACCCCGGCCAACAGCCAATGCCGACCGACCATCAACTGATTGTCAACCCGAGGCTGCCGCTCCTGAATTCGCGGACCGATCAGCCCAATCATAAAATTCAATATCGTCTTGCAGCATGTCGAGGGCGTCCCCGGCGCCATCCTCCGAAGAGGCGACAAGCTCCAGATCTTCGAGATTCGACCGGCCATCCGTTACTGTAACGGCGTGCTGGGCCAATGGCGACCCCAACCACAGGACGGCGCCCAAGACTGCAGCGGCGGTCACCCCGGCGGGTGCCAGCACTGCGATGCGCGTGTACCAGGGCCGGCTCGAGGAAGCGGCCTCGATCGCGGCGTTGCGGGCCTGCGTCAGGCGCGAGCGCAGCGCAAAGTCCATCCCATCGACACTGTCCTTGAACAGCGTGCGGCTGCGTTCTTCAAACTCGCTCATCACCAAGCCTCGCCCAGTTGATCGCGAAGCGTGTGCACCGCCCGCGAATAGTGGGTCTTGACGCTGCCCTCCGAGCAACCCATGGCGCTCGCGGTTTCAGCAACATCCAGACCCTCGAAATTGCGCAGCATGAACGCCTCTCGCTGCCGCGCCGGCAATGCGCGCAGCGACTGCTCGAGTTGCTCCATCGCCTGTCCCTGCATCAACGCTTCCGGAATGGCCGGCGCCGAGTCCGCCACATTATCGAGCGGATTCTGAGCTTCGTGGTCAGGGTCCTCTTTCACCCCCGGCAGCCACGTCATGAAGCGCTTGCGCACTGACCGGCGCCGCTGCACATCGCGGATGCCGTTTTCCATGATTCTATAGAACAACGGCCGCCATTCGGCACTCGGACGTGCGGCGTAGTTGCGCGCCAGCTTGAGCATTGCGTCCTGCACCACATCCAAGGCATCGTCGGGATCCCGCAGCGCGATCTGCGCCATGCGGAAGGCGCGACGCTCGATCTCGGCCAGAAATTTCTCGAGTTCTCGGGGGTACTCCAGAACCGCTTCCTCAGGTGCTGGAGCGGGACCATCCCAGACCATCCAAGCAGAGTTCAGCGTACCAAAGCGGGGCATGCTTCGTCCTCACAACGTCGACGGACCACAACCATTCCAGGTATAAACGGCCATCCATCGGTGCGGTTGACGGCTGTGTCGCGCAAGATCATCGACTTACGCACACCGCATGTGACAGCCCCTGCAATATTTTCAATCAAGACCTCGCTGCGGGACGCAGAGGGCGTCGTAACTTACTGAATTGAAAGGATTCATTTCGATTTAGGACACTTCTCGGCCAATTTGATAGGGACTCGAAACGGAACGGGCACTTAGGGGGATGATCCTGAGCTTCTCAACAGACTTATCCACATGATTTGTGGACAAGAGGAATCGTGATCCTGCGCATCGCGCTCGACACCCCGTTGCGCCGGGTGTTCGACTACACAGCGCCGGACGGCCAGACCCCACCGCCCGGCGTGCGGGTGCGAGTCCCCTTTGGCCGGCGGCAGATGATCGGCATCTTGGTTGGAATCGCGACCGAGTCCATGGTTCCCGCCGGGAAACTCAAGTCGGCCCTCGCCATTTTGGACAGCGAACCCGTCCTCGATCCGGTCACCTTCGATTTACTCCTATGGGCGGCCGAGTACTACCACCACCCCTTGGGCGAAGTGTTCGCCGCGGCATTGCCCGCCGCCCTGCGCGCCGGCCAGCCGGCGCTGCACACAACGGAGTGGTGGGCGGTCAGCGAGTTGGGGCATCTTGAGCTGTCCCTTTTGCGCCGGCGCGCCCCGCAACAGAGAGCGCTGCTGGCCTGGCTTCAAGGCAGGGGACGCGCCACCGCCGATGAGGTCGGCGAACACTTCAAGGCGGCCCCCTGGCGTGCCGTGAAGGACCACCGCTGGGTTGCGTTGCAGGAGACTGCGCCGGAACCGCCGGTCACCCTGGAGTCGCGCCCCAGCGAGGTGGCACTCACCGAAGCCCAAGCGGAGTGCGTCGCCGCCATCCTCGCGGCGGCGGCGCAGGGGGCAGCGCACGGATTCTCCGTGCATCTGGTGTACGGGGTGACCGGCAGCGGCAAGACCGAGGTGTACTTGCGCGTCATCGCGGCGGCCATCGCGCGGGGCGGCCAGGCTTTGGTGCTGGTACCGGAAATCGCCCTGACGCCGCAACTGGTCGATCGCTTCCGCAGCCGATTCAGTTCGGGCGTGGTGGCGGTGCATTCGGGCCTGACGGGAGTGGAGCGGCGCGACGCCTGGCGCGCCGCGCACTCGGGTCAGGCGCGAATCATCATCGGCACCCGCTCCGCCGTGTTCACCTCCATGCCGAACCTCGCCCTCATCGTGGTCGATGAAGAACATGACGGCTCCTACAAGCAGCAGGAAGGGTTTCGCTATTCGGCGCGCGACCTCGCCGTACTCCGGGCTCGCAGCGCGGCTGTGCCCATTGTTCTCGGCTCTGCGACACCCTCGCTCGAAACCCTGGAAAACGCCGCAACCGGGCGCTACACAAAGCATGTCTTGCCGCAACGCCCGGGGGCGGCGCGGGCGCCTCACATCCGCCTGATAGATCTGCGCAAGCACGCCGCCGACCAAGGATTGTCGACCCCCGCCATCCAGGCCATGGAGCAGCATCTGAGCGCGGACGGGCAAATCATCGTGTATCTGAACCGGCGCGGTTATGCGCCCAGCCTGTTCTGCAATGCCTGCGGCTGGGTGGCGCCCTGCGCGCATTGCGACGCGCGCATGACCCTGCACCGGCGCGCGCAGCAGCTGCGCTGCCATCACTGTGGCGCGCACGGCGCCATCCCGTCGGTGTGCGGAAATTGCCGCCAGCCGCTGCACCCCGTGGGCCAGGGCACCGAGCGGGTCGAGGAGACGCTGCTGCGTTTGTTCCCCCTAGCCCCGCTGGCGCGGCTGGACCGCGACACGGCCGGCGCGCGCGGCGCGGTGCAAACCGTACTCGATCGCGTGCACAGCGGCGAGGCGCGAATTTTGGTCGGCACGCAAATGCTGACCAAGGGCCACCATTTCCCCGAGGTCAGCTTGGTGGTGATATTGAATGCCGATCAGGGTTTGTTCGCGGGCGATTTCCGCGCCACCGAGCGTCTCGCCCAAACCATCACGCAGGTCGCGGGGCGCGCCGGGCGCGGCACCAAACCCGGCGAGGTCTTGATCCAGACCGAGTTTCCGGAGCATCCGCTGTTGAAGCGGCTGCTGACCGAGGGTTATGAGGGATTCGCGAGCAGCGCCCTGGACGAGCGCCGCGAGGCCGGCTGGCCGCCTTTTTCGCGGCTCGCCCTGTTGCGTGCCGAGGCCAAGGATAGCGCCGCTCTCGACGCCTTTCTGCAGGCCGCAAGCGGCGCCGGCCGGCCGCTGCATGCCACCGTCAAGATCCTCGGACCTGCCAGCGCCCTGATTGCGCGCCGCGCCGATCACTACCGTGCGCATCTCCTGGTCGAAACCGCGTCACGATCCACATTGCAGCGCTTCCTCAAGAATTGGCTGCCGCTGGTCGAAATGCTGCCCGGCCCACCCGGCCTTCGCTGGTCCATCGATGTCGATCCTCTGGAAGTGGATTGATGCGTTTGCGGTAAACTGCCGACCCTTTGCCCTAGAACCCACGGATTCGCCTTGAAGACCCTGATTGAAAAACTGCTGGCGCATGCGATGGCGGAGTTGCCGGAGGACCTGGTGCCTGCCACGGCGCGCAATGTGGGCATCGAGGTCGAGAACACACGGGACGCCCAGCACGGTGATTTCGCCAGCAACCTCGCTATGCGGCTTGCCAAAGCCACGCGCCAGAATCCGCGAAAGCTGGCGGAGACCCTGGTGCAGTTGTTGCCGGCGAGCCCGAATATCGCCAAGGTGGACATCGCGGGGGCGGGCTTCATCAATTTCCACTTGGCGAAAGAGGCCTATCACGCCGAAATCGCCAAGGTGCTGCGCGACGGCCGGCGCTATGGACGATCGCAAAGCGCTGCGGGGCGATCGGCGCAGGTGGAATTCGTGTCGGCGAATCCGACGGGGCCCTTGCATGTCGGCCACGGCCGGCATGCCGCCTACGGCGCCTGCGTTGCCAATTTGTTGGAGGCCGTGGGCTATCGCGTGGAGCGCGAATACTACATCAACGATGCAGGCCGCCAAATGGACATTCTGGCGGTCAGCACCTGGCTGCGGTATCTGGAGTACTGCGGCGAACGATTCGCTTTTCCGGCGAACGGCTACCGCGGCGACTACATCGCGGCAATCGGCGAGCGGCTGTTCGCTGCCCAGGGCCCCCGCCTGCGCCGCGGCGCTGCGCAGCTGTTCACAGGTCTGCCGCCGGACGAACCGCAGGGCGGCGACAAGGATGCGTACATCGACGCGCTGATTTCGCGCGCCCGGACCCTGATCGGCGAGGCGGCGTTCCGCAGCGTGCTCGATCTGGCGCTCGCCGGAATCCTCGACGACATCCGCGAGGACCTCAAAGAATTCGGTGTCACCTTCGACTGCTGGTTTTCCGAGCGCCATTTGAGCGACAACGGTTCGGTCGATCGGGCGCTCGACGCGCTGCGGGCGGCGGGACATGCCTATCTCAAAGACGGTGCATGGTGGTTCAAGAGCACGGATTACGGCGATGAGAAGGATCGCGTGATGGTGCGCGAGAACGGCGTCAAAACTTATTTTGCGTCGGATATCGCCTATGTGTTCAACAAGCTTGAACGCGGCTTCGATCATTTACTCTATATCTGGGGTGCCGATCATCACGGCTACATCACCCGGCTGCGCGCCGGCCTGGTGGCGCTCGGCGGCCCCGCCGATTCCTTCGAGGTGCGCCTGGTGCAATTCGTGTCCTTGTTCCGCGGCGGGGAAAAGGCGCAAATGTCGACCCGTTCGGGCGAGTTCGTCACCTTGCGCGACTTGCGCAAGGAGGTGGGCAACGATGCGGCGCGGCTGTTCTACGTCATGCGCAGCAATGATCAGCATCTGGACTTCGACCTGGAACTCGCCACCGCGCGCTCCAACGACAACCCGGTGTACTACATTCAGTACGCGCATGCGCGGGTCGCGAGCGTGATGCGGCAACTGCACGAGCGCGGACTCAGCCACGACGCCGCGCACGGGCTCGCCAGCTTAAGCAGGCTCACCGCGCCGCAGGAGCAGCAGTTGATCAAGCGCGTGAGCGCGTTTCCGGAGATCGTGCGGCAGTGCGCGGTGCAACGCGCACCCCACACGATGGTGCACTACCTGCGGGACTTGGCGAACGATTTCCACACCAATTACAGCGCGCATCAGTTCATCGTCGATGATGCCGCGCTGCGCGATGCGCGGCTCGATCTAGCGCTCGCGGCGCAGACCGTGATCCGCAACGGTCTGGAATTGCTGGGTGTGTCCGCGCCAGTGACGATGTAACGCCGCCATGGCCAGGAATTCGGCACGCGACTACAGGCCCAAGCGCGGCAGGACCAAGGGATTTTCTGGATGGATGGGCGTGCTGTGCGGCCTGGCATTGGGGCTTGCCGTCGCCGCCGTGGTGTACATCAAGGATCATCGCCCCGACGCGCAGATCCAAAGAGCGGGCAAAGTGGACAAGAAAAAATCCCGCGGTAACGAGCCCGTCGACGCAGAAGCCGGGGATTCCGGCGCCGAGGATTCGGCGAAGTCCTATGCCTTCTACGACATGTTGCCGAAGTTCGAGGTCGTGGTCCCGGAGAAGGAAAAGGACGTACGGCCCGACACCAAATCGGTCCCCGAGACGCGCCGCGGCACCTATGTGCTGCAAGCCGGCTCGTACAAAAACTTCGCAGACGCCGATCGCGTGCGTGCGCAGCTTGCCCTGCAGGGGGTCGAATCCAAGGTGCAGAAAGTGACGGTGGACAACGATACCTGGCACCGCATCCGCATCGGACCGATTTCCAAGCTCGACGAACTCAACCGCCTGCGGCAAATCCTGCGCAAGTCGGACGTCGACGTGCTGGTGATCCGGGTCGGCGACTAAGTCGGCCGCGGTATCGCGCTCAATCCTCGCCTAATTGCCGAAAATCGACTCCTAATGCCCGCAGTTTGCGATACAAGTGGGTGCGTTCCATGCCCACCCGCTTGGCCAGCTGACCGACCTTGCCATTGCACAGCAGCAGCTGCTGCTGCAGGTAGGCGCGTTCGAATTGCTCGCGCGCCTCGCGCAACGGCAGCGCGAGCAAATCTTGCTTCACCAGCGGCTCATCGATCGCAAGCTTGACCGCCAATTCGCGCTCGATCTCCTCCAGCCGGATCTCTTCGCCCACGCCGAGAATCAGCACGCGCTGCACCAGATTCTTGAGTTCGCCGACATTGCCGGGCCAGGGATAGTTTCTCAGCCGATTCTGGGCGGCGACGCTGAAGCGGCGCAGCGGCAGATGCTGGTCGTCCACCAGCCGGTCGACGTAGTAGCGCAATAAGTCGGGCACATCCTCCGCGTAATCGCGCAGCGGCGGCACCCGCAGGGTGATGACGCTGAGGTGCGCCACCAGATCGCGGCGAAACGGCTCCGGCGAGGCGTGCAATTCAAAAGAGTCTTGCGCCGAACTGATCCAGCGCACGTTGAGCGGCACCCGCTGGCGCCCGCCGACCCGGGTGTAGCCGTTTTGCTCGATGGCGCCGGCCAAGGCGCGCTGCGCCTCGCTGTTCAAGTCCTCCAGCCCGTTCAGGTACAGGGAACCGCCGGCCGCTTGATCGAACGCGCCGAGCTCCACCCGGCCGTCCCGCTCGCTGCCGAACAAAGCAGCCGTCGGGTCTTTTCCCAAGCTCGCGGCAACCACCATGAAAAATGGCTTGGAGGCGCGCGCCGAGAGTGAATGCAAATAGCGCGCATAGGCCTCGCGCCCGGATCCCAATTCACCCAGCAACAGCACCGGAGAGGCGCTCGACGCGGCGTGTTGCACCTGCTCGCGCAGCGCCTGCGTGGTCTTGCTCTTGCCGATGGGGACCGCGAGCGTCGGGCGCTGCCCGCGCGCCGACAGCCGCTTGCGCCGACCGGCGTCGAGCGCCCGCTCCACCGTGCGCAGCAGCTTGGTCAAGGACAGCGGCTTCTCGACGAAATCGAAAGCGCCGAGGCGCGTGGCCTCGACGGCGGTCTCGACCGTGCCGTGACCGGACATCATCACCACGGGGCAATCGTAACCATCGGTGACCGACCACTCGCGCAGCAGCGTGATCCCGTCGGTGTCCGGCATCCAGATATCCAGCAGCACCAGGTCCGGAACCTGGCTCGCGCGTGAGGAGCGCGCCTGGGTCGCATCCGCCGCGACATCCACGTCATAGCCCTCTTCGGAAAGAATTTCCTTCAGCAATCCGCGGATGTCCGCCTCGTCGTCCACCACCAGTATTCTCGAAGCGGTCATACCCGTTCTCTCCTGTGTTCGCCTTTGCGCGGTTCACGCACGCCCGTGGAGCGTGTGCTGTCGCCCAACGGCAATAGAATTCGCACGCGGGCGCCACCGGTGCGTTGATTATCCGCCTCAATGCGCCCGCCGTGTTCCTCGACGATTTTCTTCACGATGGCAAGTCCCAGCCCCGTGCCCTTGGGCTTGCTCGTGACATAGGGGTCGAACACGGTGCCGATCAAGTCCCGTTGGAACCCGGGTCCATTGTCCGCGACCACGATCGCCACCGACGCCAAATGCTTGGGGCCATCCTCGGACACGTGGGTTTCGACTTCGATGCGGGCGCCCGGCCGGCCCTCCAGGGCCTCCAGAGAGTTGGTCACCAGATTGTTGAGAATCTGCCGGATCCGCATCCGGTCCGCGGAAATGGCCGGCAGCTGCGGGTCGAGCAGCAATTTGAGTTCGGCGCTGGAATCCTGCACGCGGTAAAGATCCACGACCTCGGTGATCAGCTGGTTGAGATCGAAGTGCGAGAAGTGCATGTCGGGCGCGCGCGCATATTCGCTGAAGGCGTTGACCATCTGCTTCATCGCGTCCACCTGGGCGACGATGGTATGCGTTGCGCGTTCGAGAATCTGCGCGTCCTGGGCGTTCATGCTGCCGAGAAACTTGCGGCGCATGCGCTCCGCGGACAATTGAATGGGGGTGAGCGGATTTTTGATTTCATGGGCCAGGCGGCGCGCCACTTCGCCCCATGCGGCGTCGCGCTGCGCCTGCAGCAGGGTGGTGATGTCGTCGAACACCAGCACCACTCCGGGCGCACTGCCGGCATCGTTGGGCAGCGCGGTGCAGGCGCACATGAGCACCCTTTTGCCGGAATCGG
>DATLVV010000628.1:0-4106 GCA_035577165.1 Steroidobacteraceae bacterium
GGAACGCCCGGAATATTTACGGCCGACGATATTGCATTGCTCGACGAGATCGCGGAAACCATTCTTCCGGCAACCAAGACCCCGGGCGCAAAGGCGGCGAAAACCGGTGCTTTCATGGCTCTGATGGTCACCGATTGCTACAGCGCTGCCGAACAAAAGATCTTCCGCGACGGCATGCGGCAGGTGGACGACGCGGTGAGAAAGGCGAACAATGCCTCCTTCATGGAGGCGACGCCGCAGCAACGGTTGGTTGTGCTCACGACGCTCGATCAGGAGCAAAAGCGTGTGATGGACGCACGCGAGATAGGTGCCGGCGAGGCGGCCGCGGACGTCAAACAGCCGGCGCATTACTTCCGAATGATGAAGGAGCTCGCGCTGCTCGGCTACTTCACATCCGAAGTCGGGTGCACCGAGGCGCTCCGCTATGTCGAGGTGCCGGGCCGCTTCGATCCTTGTATTCCGTACAGCCCAGGCCAGCCTGCCTGGGCGGCGCACGCCTGATGGACCACCTCCGGGGACAAACTATGAAAACGCTGCTGCTCTGCGTGTGCAGCCTGACGGCAATGGCCGCAGGTGAGGCCCTTTCCAAGGACACTTCGTTTCAAGGCGCGGCCGGCCCCCCGAACTCCGCTGCGGAGACCGCCAAGCCCCAGGACACCGAGCAATGGGAGCCCGTTCCGCCCAAGGTAACGCCGGGCGCGACTGTGGGCGATGCTCCGTCCGACGCCATCGTTTTATTCGACGGCCGGAATCTGGATGAATGGGTCATGACCAATGATCGTTCGCCGGCTCGCTGGCGAGTGGAGAAAGGGGCGCTGGTGGTCGACAAGGCGTTCGGCAATATTGAAACGAAACGTCTCTTCAAGAATTATCAGCTGCATCTGGAGTGGCGGATACCGGCCGATGTCATCGGCGAAGGTCAGGCACGCGGCAACAGCGGGCTTTTCCTGGCTTCAACGGGACCTGAGGATCGAGGATACGAAGTTCAAATTCTCGATTCTTGGGAGAATAAGACCTACGTGAACGGCCAAGCGGCGAGTATCTACAAACAGAACCCGCCGCTGGTCAACGCGTCGCGCAAACCGGGAGAATGGCAGAGCTACGATGTGGTGTGGACGGCGCCGGTCTTCCATGCCGACGGATCCCTGGATACGCCGGCATTCGTCACCGTATTCCACAATGGAGTCCTGGTGCAGAACCATTTCAAGTTATCGGGTGAGACCCTCTATATCGGCAAACCCTCCTACCATCCACACGATCGCGCCGCCATCAAACTGCAGTCCCACCACGATCCGAGCGCGCCCATCAGCTTTCGAAACATTTGGGTTCGTGAGCTGAGCTAGCGCTCCCCTTGCGATTCATCGAGGCGACTCCTATGGTGCGAGGACTCGAGCTGCCGATCCGGCTTCTCGCGCTTGCCGTGCTGCTCTTTGCCGGCGGCAATGCATGTGCCGAGGTCCGCGGGCCGGAAAGTTGGCGCGCGGAAATCACCGATCTCGTCGCCGGCGATGCAGCGCATGCGCCTCCGCAACATGCAGTGCTGTTCGTAGGCAGTTCCTCGATCCGCTTGTGGACCACCCTCGCCAAGGATTTTCCCGGTGTACCCACGGTCAATCGCGGCTTCGGTGGCTCGGCGATCGCCGACAGTACGTACTACGTCGATCGAATCGTCGTGCCGTACCACCCCAAGCTCATCGTCATGTATGCCGGGGACAACGACATCGCCGAAGGGCGCATGTCCGCGCAGGTGATCGACGACTTCAAAGCCTTCGTTGCACGCGTGCGCCGCGATCTGCCGGAGGCCGCCATTGCATATCTGTCGATCAAGCCCAGCGTGGCGCGCGCGGCGATGTGGCCGCAGATGCGCGCAGCGAACGAGGGTATTGCACGCTGGGCGTCCACGATGAAGGATGTGACGTTCGTCGACGTCGCAGCCAAGATGCTCGATGCTCACGGTGCACCGAGGGCTGACCTCTTGCGCGACGATGGATTGCACATGAGGCCTGCGGGATACGCGATCTGGATCGATGCGCTAAAGCCGGTGCTGCTGCGCTACGGCTTCGCGGCGCGCTGAACGATCAGCCGGCGACGTCCTGATAGGCGCTGTAGTGCTGAGCGTCGATGTCGGCGAACGCGCGCAGTCGGAATGATTGCAGGTCATGGCGGACCGTCCACTCGCGCCCAACGTCGTGGACCCGTTTGGCCGACAGCAGCGCGGTCCGCGGAACAGCGGGAGCCTTCGCGACCCCGTCGTCGAGGAGTCGCATCAGCACCAGCGGGCCGGCGGACAGGGCCACCGTGTCGGGGTGCTCGGCATCGACTGCCTGCAGCCGCTGCGCCAGCGGCAAATCGAGTTCGATCCGGTCGCCGGAGCGCCAATCGCGCAAAACTCCGGCGAATGTTCCCGGCACGATCTGTGCGGGAGTGCGCTTGCCATTGACCACGACGCTCGCGCCCGTGGCCCAGGAGGGAATGCGCAGATGCAGCGCAAATGTTCGCGGCTGCGAGAGTTGCAAGCCCATGGTGACCGCGCTTCGATAAGGGTATTCGGTTGCGATCGACAAGCGGCAAGCGGCCGTGTCCTGGCGCCAATCGATGCGCCCGGGAACATACAAGTTCACATAGATGCCGTTGGGGTCGGTGAAACAGGCGCTGATGCCGTAGTCGGCCGCCAACATCGGCAAGGTGCCGGAGCAGCACGGCCAGCGGTCGGGGTGGAAGGTCTTGCTTGCCGAGCATGTGTAGTCCGAATAATAAAATGCCCGGCCGTCGGGCTGGATTGGCTTCGCGCCCAGCGCACAGTTGTAAAGCACGCGCTCCATGCTGTCGCCGTAGCGCGAGTCGCGAGTGATGCGCAAAAGATAACGGGTCAACTTGAAATGCGCGTAGGCGCCGCACGGCGTCTCGAAGCTCTTGTGCTCATTCGCCAGGCTGGCGTCGAGTCCGCCGCCGCCCGGAACCACGAAGTGTTCGTCCGGCCCCCAGCCGCCCGTGGCAAAGCTCTGCGCGTCGATGAAATCGAAACCTTGGCGTGCCGCATCGAAGTATGCGCGTTGGCCGAGCGCGAGATAGGCTTGGGCCGCCGAACTGAGCGCGTTGACATGACTGTAGGCGTGCTTGCCGGGTAGTGCGTTTTCGCCGTGTGCCAGGGCCAGGAAGAAGTCGTCGTACAGAAAGCGGCGCGCCAGTTCGACGTGTATCCTCTCGCCGGTCAGTTGTGCGGCAAAGAATTGATTTTCGGGCAAAGTATAACTTTCGTCCCAGGCGTGCTGACTGAAGTCCTCGCCGGGCTGCGCATGCTCATTGCGTGGCGTCGCGTGCGGCGGCAGGTACGGAATCGCGGCCTGCGTCGTCTTGTGCAGCACCGCGACGGCGCTGTCGTCCGCCGCATAGCGCTTGGCGTCGATCAGACCGCCGGCCAGCTTGTCGTAGATATAGGCCGGAAAGCGGTTGTCGCGGTAGAACTTGCCGCCGGCATCGACGGTGGCCGCATAGGCGCGCACCAGACGCAGCACTTTTGCGCGGGCGGGCTCGCCGGCGCCGGCCGCGTAATAACGCGCCAGCGCGCAAATCCACTGACCGAATGTGGCGCCGGGCGCGAACGCATAGGTATCGTACCAGCCGCCGAGATCATGGCCCGGCGCGGGCAATCCCGCGCGCTGGCGAAACGGGCGCAGCAGCGCGTCCTCGTCGAGATTCAAGACCAATTGATGGTTCTCGCGCGCTTGGGACTGGACGGGGCCGGGTTCGAACTGCACTTGCGAGTAGTGAAGCTCGTCCAGCGGCGTGGCAAGCCCCATGGCCGGGGCGCGGCGCACGCCGGCGGCGCCGAGTGCGCCGCCGCAAAACAGCAGCGCGCCGGCTTTGAGCACATCCCGCCGACTGCGCTCGAAACTGCTGCGCATGGCGAAATCTCCGCGGCGTTTCCTCGAGTATCTGAGAGCATACTCCAGCCGTTGCCCGTCAGGGGCGCCGCAATCGTCAATGGAGGCCGGTAAATGCAAAGTGCGACTCCCGCGGCAGTGATTCTCGCGATGTTTTGCGCGTTGCCGATTCGAGCAGTCAGTGACACCTCTCTGCCGCAGATCTCGCCGCCCATAGTGGAT
>DATLVV010000629.1:0-7621 GCA_035577165.1 Steroidobacteraceae bacterium
CGTACGGACCGGCGAGAAGACCCTGCTGAAGCGCGATCCCGTTCTCGGCAGCTTTGATCCGGCGAACTATCGAACCGAATTCCTGTTCGCGCCGGCGCGCGACGGGACGCAGGTGCCCGTGTCGCTGGTGTACCACCGGAACTTTGCGCGCGATGGCACGGCGCCGCTGCTGCAATACGCGTATGGCGCGTACGGCCTGTCCACGGATCCGGTGTTCTCGTCCGCGCGCTTGAGCCTGCTCGACCGTGGATTTGTCTATGCCATCGCCCACGTACGCGGCGGCCAGGAAATGGGGCGTGCCTGGTACGACGCCGGCAGAAAATTGCACAAGAAGAATTCGTTCCATGATTTCATCGACGTCACGCGTCACCTCGTCGCACAGCGCTACGCCGCGCGGGACCGGGTATTTGCGATGGGCGGCAGTGCCGGGGGCCTCGCCATGGGAGCGGTCGCGAACTTGAGCCCCGGCGATTATCGCGGCATCGTCGCGCAGGTCCCGTTCGTCGATGTGGTCACCACCATGTTGGATGACAGCATTCCGCTGACCACCAATGAGTACGACGAGTGGGGCAATCCCGACTTACGCGAAGAGTATGAATACATGCTGTCCTATTCGCCCTACGACAATGTGAGCGCGCAAGACTATCCGTCGATGTTCGTCACGACGGGACTGTGGGACAGCCAGGTCCAGTACTACGAGCCCGCCAAGTGGATCGCCAAGCTGCGCGCCCTGAAGACCGATCACCAGGCCGTGCTTCTGCACGTCGACATGGAGGCCGGCCACGGCGGCAAGTCCGGTCGTTTTCAGCGCTATCGCGAAATTGCGATGGAGTACGCCTTTCTATTGAACCAAGCGGAGATCCGCCGATAAAAAAAGCGCCGCGATCGGGGGAAGCTGGATCGCGGCGTCAATATCGACCTAGGGGAGGGAAAGAAATCTGGAGCTTTATGTCGCCGGCACGTCCGTGACTTCGTAACCGACCACTGTTGAGGTGGCCGGATCGACAATCGGAGAACCTTGACGAAACCAGGTCGCGGCAACGCGCGTGGCCGAAGCCACCCGAGCGTCGATTTTTTCGAGCGCGAACTGGCCGTTGCCACGGCGCACCAACAAGGTCGCCCTATGGCTGCCCTGCGGGACCAACAATGCGATGATTTGCGACTGCACTTTTGAGTCCTCGAGTGACACCAAACTCACCCTTGGACTGAAGCAAGCCCCGTGCCATGCTTGAAGTTCAATTAAATCAGCAAGTTAATGCAACCGTCCCGGCGCCCGACTGACAATAATTGTCAATGGTGACGCGCGCTGACGCGCATGGCCCTCAAGCGCCGGCTGCTAGTGGTGGGTGGGATGCAGCAGGATGCAGCCCTGTGACTTGGACTTGAGGGATTTGCAGACCGAGCTCGCATGTTTCTCGGTGAGACCGGTCACCTGCAGGCGGTACAAGGTTCCCGAAGAACTCTTCAAGGGCGAAACGGTGGGCGACAGCCCCGCCAAAGTCTTGGGATATTCCTTGTTCAAGTGCGCCCACCGCTTGTTGGCCGCATCCGCACCCGACTTGAACGCGCCGAGCTGCACACCGTAGGACCCGGTCTGTGCGGCCGGTTGGGCCGCACTCGGCGGCGAGGCCGAGGGCACTGACGGTTTTTTTGGCGCAGCGGCTGTCGCGGCGCCGGCAGCAGCGGCCGCCGCGCCGGAGGCCGTATTTCCTTGAGTATTTGCGCTGTCTGCGGCGGCGGGCGTTGCGTTCGACGGGGCCTGGGCCAGGGTGAAATTCTCCACGCGGATGCGGGCTTCTTCCGCCCATTTGCCTTCTGGATACTGCTTCAAGAACGCCTGATAGGCCTCCTGCGTATCGGCATCGCGCGCCTTTTGCCAATCGCGCTCCTCGTAGAGTTCCTTGACGCGGGCCTGTGCCTGCGCGGTGAATTCACCGCTCGGATATTTCTTCAAAAAGAGCTCGTAGGCATCCGTCGTGTTCGCCGCGCGGGTTTTTTCCCAGTCGCTTTGCTGGCGGCTGCAGGCCGAAACCGCCAGCAACAATGCCAGACTCAAGGCCAACATCGCTTTGTTCGTGACCATTTTCATACTCGGAGAGGATCCCATGTAAGTTCCATTCTACTTCGATTCGCCACGTCGCGGCGACGCCAAGCTCGTCACATCACGGGCCGCCACGGATAGGATAATAAGCCCCCATGAGTGCACCAAAGCGGCGTTTCTTGGAAGGCAGTTCGGCCACCCCGACTTTCATCGGCGCCGAGTCCGTGTTCGTCGGCAATATCCGCGGCGCCGGACACTTCGTGGTTTCCGGCGAAGTCCACGGCGACGGCGAGCTGCAAGGCGGCCTCAATCTCTCCGCCAGCGGTTCCTGGCACGGCTTCATCCAGGCGGAACAGGCCATCGTCGCCGGCAAGATCACGGGAGGCCTCAACGTCCGCGACAAGCTGGAGATCGGCTATACCGCCGTGATTCGCGGCAAGGTCAGCGCGCGCACCATTGCGATCGCCAAGGGCGCCATCGTCGACGGCGAAATCGAAGTCACGTCCGATTCGCCCGTGCTGCAATTCGAGGAAAAGCGGGACGACAAGCCATAGCGCGTCGGCGCTGTTTGCGAATGGCGACAGTGGCAAAAAGTGGTGTGTTCGAATGTATTCCCGCATTCTAGCGCTATTTCGCAAACGCTTATGGCAATGAAACAATACGATGTAGTCGTCGTCGGCGGCGGAATTCACGGAGCTGGAGTATTGCAAGCCGCCGCAGCCGCGGGCCATAGCGCTTTGCTCATCGAGCGGCTCGGTCTCGCCAGCGGCACATCCAGCCGATCCAGCAAATTGATTCACGGCGGACTGCGCTACCTCGAGTCCGGCCAGTTCGCGCTGGTGCGGGAGAGTCTGCGCGAACGCGCCATTCACCTGCGAATTGCCGCTGAACTGGTCGAGCTCAAGCCGTTTTTCATTCCGGTGTACCGCGACACCCGGCGCCGGCCGTGGCAGCTCAGGGTGGGACTGTGGATGTACGCGCTGCTGGGAGGATTCGATACCAGCACCCGCTTCGGCGCGGTGCCCCGACGCGAATGGTCCTCGCTGGACGGACTCGAGACGGGCGGTCTCGACGCCGTCATCCGCTATCACGACGCGCAGACGGACGACGCGCTGCTCACCCGCGCGGTGGTGCAGTCGGCGTTGTCCCTGGGCGCGGAGCTCGCAATGCCGGCGAGCTTCAAGGGTGCGGTCCTCGGCGGCGACGGCGTGACGGTGGCCTACGATCAAGGCGGCGCCACGCTGGAATGCGCGGCCCGGGTGCTGGTCAATGCGGCGGGTCCTTGGGCCACGCGCGTTGCCGGCTGCATCCAGCCGTCGGTCCCGATTCCGAACGTGGATCTGGTGCAAGGTGCGCACATCGTGCTGCCTTTCGCAGTCACCGCCGGAATCTACTACGTCGAAAGCCCCACGGATGGCCGTGCGGTGTTCGTCATGCCATGGCATGGAGCGACCTTGATCGGCACCACCGAAACGCCTTACCGCGGCGATGCGGATGCCGTGCAGCCGCTGCCGGCGGAAGAAGACTATCTGCTCGCCGTCGCGCGGCACTATTTCCCGGCCTTCAGACATCTCGGGCGCGAGCACATCACGCAGCGATTCGCCGGCCTGCGCGTGTTGCCGGCCGCAACCCAGGCGGCGTTCGACCGCTCGCGCGAGACGATATTCACCACCGACCGCGAGATGAAGCCGCGGGTGCTCGGCATCTACGGCGGCAAACTCACCGGCTGGCGCGCAGCCGCGGCCCACGTCCTCACGCGCATCGGCAGTTCCTTGCCCTCTGCAGCACGGCGAGCCGCGACCGACCAATTGATTTTGAGGAGACCGACATGATCACGAATGGAATGGCCGCGCGGGCCGTTGCGCTGGGTGCAGGCCTGATGCTGGCCGCGACCCTGGCGCGCGCCGACGACTATCTCAGCCCCGTCCATGAACGCGTGCGCCTGTCGATGGGAGTGGAATTTCTGTCGAACACCACCAACCTGCGGCTGGACAGCAGCACGGGTTTGCAGGGCACGCCGATCAACGCGGAGAACGATCTTGGCCTCGACAAATCGTCCGTGGAGCCCAAGTTCCAGGCCATGGTGCGGGTGGGCGAGCGGCACCGGCTGCGTTTTGACTACTTCACGCTCGATCGAACCGGTCAGACCACCATTACCGGCTCGCCGATCATCTTTCGCGACGTGATTTTTCAGGTCGGCGACCCCGTGCAAACCACCATGAGCCTGCGCTCGCTCGGCATCAGCTACGAATATTCCTTCATCCACCGCGAGCGCTTCGAACTGGCTGCCACCATCGGCATCAACGACACCGATCTGTCCGCCCGCGCCCACGTGTCCACGGAAACCCGGCACGTGAACCAAAGCGAAGATCAAGCAGGTCCGTTTCCCACCCTGGGTCTCGACGGCACCTACGTGGTGAGCAAACGATTTTATTTCGATGCCCGCGCCCAATACTTCAAAATAGCCGTCGATCACATCAGCGGAACGGTGAGTTTTTTTGAACTGGCGGGCTTGTATCGCTTGCGCCCGAACGTGGCGTTTGCCCTGGGCTACACGGCGTCGCGGGCGGACATCGACTCCCGGCAGACGACCACCGGCGGATTCTTCAACTTGAGCTCCAAGGGACCGGAGTTCTTCGTCAGAGTTGCCTTCTGATTCGCGGTCATTGACCGGAGCTGCTCTCCGCCGCGAATTCGACATGATTGTTGGCGACGGCCACGCGATTCCACTCCCCCGCTGTCAGCGCTTCGCCCCGGCTGGGATACGGGGTGGTGGGATGGCCGGTGCCGGCGTTTTCGATCGCCACCGTGATGGCACCGCCCGTGCGCTGACGCATTCCGGCGATCAAGTTCGCGAATGCCAACGATTGCCGCTGCTGACCTGACAGGGATTCCTCGAACGGATTGCCGATCACATCGCACTTGCTCGCGAGGAGACTCGCGCCGGCCGGCGCAAATCCATCCGCGGCATTGCCGCTGAGACAGAAAAGGCCCGCCAGACTCGTGATCTTCACCACCCCGCGAAACCCTTGCGTCTCGAGTTTCGCCAGCAGCTCGCGCAACGCATCGAGGCGGCCGCGATCGAATGGGATCTCCCCGTACGGCACCGGTTCAATCCGCGGCGCAAACGGCGTGCCGGCGGCGCCGGGAGGGGCCGTGCCGGCGGATGCAGCCGCCAGCGCGGCGCTGAGATCCTTCACCGTCCCCGATAATTCCGTCCGGGCGCGCTGCAACTCGGCATTCGCCGAGGTCAATGCGGCGACTTCCGTCCGCGACTTCGCCAGTTCGTCGCGCGCAGCCAGCCAGCCCGCGCCGAGCAACACGGCGATGAGGCACGCGGCCGCTATTGCGGCGACCCAGGGCCAGGCGGGACGCGCCGCACGCAGCGGCGGCGCGGGGAATTCCAAGGTCGGAGCGGGAATGGAGTCGCGCACATCGCTGACGATGCGCGCGGCGAAACTGTCGAGAGTCGCGACGATGAAGCGGCGTACCTCGACCGCTTGATCCTTGATCGCGGATTCCACCCGGCGGCCCCAATCGACGCCGGCGGCGGGACCGGCAGCGCCGGGGGTTCTCGTGACCGGCTGCCCGGCCTCCAATTCCACCGGCGCCAGCGCCGCTTCGGTCATGTCGCGCCGGTCCGGCAACAAGTGTAATTCGTACAATACTTTGGACACGTCCACCGGGCGCACCTTCTTCGGCAGCACGCCCAGGGCGCCGAGCGCGCGCGCCTGGCCGACATACAGCTCCCCCTCTTGCGAGGTGTACATCATGATCGGGATCATCGCCGTCTGCGGATTGCCCTTGATCGCCTGCACCGCCTGCAAGCCGTCCATGCCGGGCATCAGATGATCCATGAAAATCGCGTCCGGGCGATTGCTCTTCAAATATTCAATGGCCTGCTCGGCGGATTCGGCCATGTCGACTTCGATGTCGTACTTCTCGAGCATGCGGCTCAAGATGACGCGCGCCGACTTCGAGTCGTCGACGACCAGTGAGCGTTTGCGGGCCATGGGAATAGTGTATCGCAGTCTTTTCGATGCGTTCAGTGCGCCGCAGCGAAACCTCGGTCAAGCACCGCCTGGCATCCGCGGCCACCGCAACTTCGGCTGATACTTAGGCTGCGGGCTCACCGCTCTTCGATTCTTTATTCTGTGCAATCCAAGTCAGCGCAGACTCGACGTCGGCCAGTTCGCTGGCGGTGAAGCCCTCGATCCTGACGCCGGTGGCTTCCGCTTTTTTCTTGGCGAGTTCGGCGCTTGCGACCGAGTCCACCCACACCAGACCGCGGCGTACTTTCGCGGTGAACTTCTGCTGCTTCTCTTCGGTCATCGTTCGTCTCCTTAAAAAAATTGCTTCGACTTAACCTAGGCACGATACACGAAGGGCGGTCAGATGGAACCCCGCTTCGGGCGGCTGGGCACGGCTAGGGCACTGAAATGGCGCGATCCAATCGCGCACTGTAAGCGTTGACGGCACGCGAGACCACCCCTATGTACCGGTCAGCCTCGTCCCAACGGTGCTCTTCGATTGCCTCGCGAATCCCCGGCAGGGTTTTCACGCCATAGCCGGTATGCAGACCCGGCGCGTAAATCATGTGCTGATACCACTCGCGGCCGGGAAGGCCGCGTGGATCCGTCAGGGCTTGCTCGAGGTCCGTCAGCGCCGCATTGATCCGTTCCCGGCCTGCGGTCGCGGTGGGTTCGTCGCCGGCCGCCACGCGAACGTACTCCCGGTCGAAGGTCCTGGCACTTCGCTCGAGCTTGGCCACGGCATTGTCGAGTTCGGCGAAATTCAGGTAGGGAACCTCGGCGGCCGGCGCCGGCGGCGCGCGCGGCTTGCCCGGATCCGTCGCCAATTTGTAGGAATCGTCCTCCAGCAATTTGGACTGTTCGCGCGACTTGACCCGCATGCCGTCGGCAAGCTTGTGCAGTTCGTCGTCGAAGAGCGCGATCGACGCGGCAAAATCGCTTTCGCGCGCCGGCAGCAATTGCGCCTGCGCGGCTCGCAGCATCAGACGGCCGGCGACCTTGGCGAGCGCCACGCCGTATTCGAATGTCGGATCGACGAAGCGCCGAAAATGATCGAATGAATCGTAGGCTGAGTGATAGACGCCGTAGTCGGCCTCGCCTTCGAACCCCAGGTCGAGAGAATTCACGCCCAAGTGCTGCAGGAACGGCGTGAAGTCCGAGCCCGAGCCGAGCGCGCCGAGCTGAATATCGCCGCTCGCCCGCTCGAGTGCGCCCGGGTTTGCGCGCGCGACCAAATCGTAGTCGGCGACGCGATCCTTGGCCAAGGCCCGCGCCAGGACAGTGGCGCCGGTTTCGGGGTCCTTGACGTCGCGTGCCGCTTCGCTGGCGAAACGCTGCAAAGCATGACTGCCGCTCACCCCCAGATAACCGCGGCCATTGGTATCGGAATTGACGTAGAGCGCCGCCTTGGCTTTGAGTTCGGCTGCATGCGACTCGGCCCACTCGGTGGAGCCGAGCAGACCGGGCTCTTCCCCGTCCCAGCTCGCATACTTGAGCGTGCGCCGCGGCCGCCAGCCGTCCTTGACCAATTGTCCGATCGCCTTGGCCT
>DATLVV010000630.1:0-6739 GCA_035577165.1 Steroidobacteraceae bacterium
GCGTCAGCTCCCCGCCGTCGGGGACCTTGGCGGCCGCGGCCAGGGCGGGAGCTGCAAGCGAGGCAAGCGAGGTTGCAAGCAGAAAGTCGCGCCGATCCATAGTAGAAATCCCCGACATTTATGATGGTGTGAGTTCCGCCCGACAAGCTATCCGATGTATCGCGGCCGCGCAAAGATAATTAGAATTGGCGCAGGCCGTTGTTCTTGAGGAAGCCGTATGAGCGATGAAATCGTCTTCTATCACAATCCGATGTCACGCGGCCGCATGGTGCACTGGATGCTCGAGGAGGTCGGCGCACCGTACAGGTTCGAACTGCTGAGCTTCGACAAGCGCGAGAACAAGAAGCCGGAGTTCCTGGCAGTGAATCCCATGGGGAAGCTTCCTGCGATCGTTCACCGCGGTACTGTGATCACCGAATGCGGCGCGATCATCACCTATCTGGCCGACGCATTTCCGGCTGCCAAGCTGGCGCCCGCCAACGATGATGCCGCCCGTGGAACTTATCTGCGGTGGATGTTTTTTGGCCAGGGCTGCATCGAACCGGCGTTGATCGATCGGATGTTGTCGCGACCTCCGGTCGATCGACCCACCGCCATAGGCTATGGCAATTACGACGACGTCGTGCATGCGGTCGAGACTGCGCTGACGCCCGGGCCTTATATTCTGGGAAACCGCTTCAGTGCGGCCGATGTATATGTGGGCTCGCAGCTGGCTTTTGGAATGATGATGAAAAGCCTGGATCCGCGGCCGATTTTTCAAAGCTACGTCGCTCTACTTGGGCAACGCCCGGCTTACAAGCGTTTCAACGAGCAAGGCGACAAACTGGCGGCGCAGATGAAACGCGAGTCAGGTTGAAAGAAGACTGCTAATTCACGATGGCCTGATACACATAGGCGTGCGACAAGCCGCGCACGTCGGGGATGCCGTTGGCGGCGGCGGCACCGGTGCCCGCCATTTGCTGGATCATGCCCACGACGATCAGTTCGTCGGTCGGGTCGATCCAGAACCAGGTGCCTGCGGCGCCTCCCCAAAAGTACGTGTCCTTGCCGTAGTAGCCGCCCGCGGCGATGGTGTCGGTGTAGACGGCGACGTCCATTCCGAAACCGGCGCCCGGTGCGAATAGCGTCATCGTCGGCGGCAGCACGTTGGTGCGCATCAGTTCCACGGTGCGCGGCGAGAGCAGACGCACGCCGTCGAGTTGACCGCCGTTCAGCAGCATCTGGCAAAAGCGCATGTAATCGCCGGCCGTCGACACCAGGCCGCCGCCTCCCGAAATGAACGCAGGCTTCTTCGAGAAATCATGGTTGAGGCCGCCCTTCTGCACTTCAAGCTTGCCGTCCTTGTCGTAGTCATACATCTCGACGAAGCGCTTGAGCTTGTCTGCGGGAACATAGAATCCGGTGTCGACCATATTCAGCGGCTTGAATATGCGCTTCTCCAGAAACTCGTCGAACGGCATGCCGGAGAGCTTCTGCGCGATATATGCCTGGATGTCCACCGAGATGCTGTAGTGCCACTCGCTGCCCGGCTGTGAGTTCAAAGGCAGTTTCGCGACACGCCGGACGATTTCCTCCAACGTGTTGTCGATGTTGAGGAGATCCGCTTCGCGCTGCAGCTTATCGACCGGGGTGTTGCTGAAGATTCCATAGGTGAAGCCGCCGGTGTGCGACATGAGCTCGCGCATCGTCACGGGATGCACCGGATCCTTGAGAGTCATGTTGCCGTTCGGTTCCATGCCGTACACCTTGAGGCCGGCGAACTCCGGGATATATTTGGCGACCGGGTCGTCGAGCTGCCATTTTCCCTCCTCGAACAGCATCATCATGGCCACGCCGGTAATCGGCTTGGTCATGGAATAGATGCGGAAAATGCTGTCCTTCTGCATGGGAAGGCCGGCGGCGATGTCGCGCTTTCCCGTTGCCTCGAATTGCACCACCTTGCCGTGCCGCGCAACCATGGTCACCACGCCGGCGAGTCGACCCTGATCCACCAGCGACTTCATCCCGTCGCCGAGACGCGCGAGACGTTGGCTCGACATGCCGACGCTTTCCGGCTTGGCGGTCGGCAAGGAAGGTTGGGCCGCAATCGCCGGCCCCAGGGCCATCAAGCCGATCAAACCCGCTGCCATGGTCAGTGAACGCATGCTGGTAATTGTATGCCGGCGCGCCGGTCAAGTCGCTGTCCTCAACGGACTCTGTCTCGCGAGCAGCCAGATTCCGGCAAGAACCAGCACGGTGCCCGCCGCCACCCACGCCGTGAACGGTTCGCCCAGCAGCAGCGTCGCCAGGAGGATGGTGGATAGCGGTCCTAAGCTGCCGGTTTGCGCGGTCAGCGAAGCGCCGATCCGCTCGATGGCCATCATCACCATGAGAACGGGCGCGAAGGTGCAGACGGTGGCGTTCAATACCGAAAGCCAGAGCACTTGAGGCGCGACCACCATGGCGCTCAAGGGCCTCAAGATGACAAATTGGGCGATGCAGATGAAGCACGCCACGGTCGTCGCAAGGCCCGTGAGCCGCAGTGCCCCCAGCCGCTTGACCTCCTCGCCGCTATACGCCAGATAGACGGCGTAACTCACCGCGCTGCCGAACACGAGACTGGCGCCGAGCGGCACGTTCGCGCCCTGCAAGGACACTTCTCTGCCGAACACGCACAGCACGCCGGCATAGCTCACGCCGAGTGCCACGATCTGCTGCCGGCTCGCCTTGCGCTGAAACAGCAGCACCCCGAGACCGAGCACCAGCGTCGGGTTCAGGTACAGGATGAGGCGCTCCAAACCTGCGCTGATATAGCGCAGTCCCGCAAAGTCGAGAAAACTAGCAAGGTAGTAGCCGCAAAATCCCAGACCGAGCACGGCGCGGGCGTCGCGCCAGGTCAGCGGCGGCTTGCCGCGTCCGGCCCACCACGTGAGGACCAGGAACATTGGCAGGGCGAACAACATGCGGTACATGATCAACGTGACCGCATCGACCCCGTAGCGGTAGGCCAACTTGACGATAATGGCCTTGCCGGAAAATGCGATCGCGCCGAGGGACGCGAGCAACAGGCCGTGCCGCCGGTTGGCCAGGGCGGCATGGGAATGAGGGGAGGGTGGATTCATGAGCTTCTTATTCTAGCGACAAGCATGGCCGGTTCGTCGTAGGCTCTGGCCATGAACCCGCAGTCGCTACCGGTTCTCAGGTGGTTCCTCACCTTCGCCTCCATGTTCACTGCCGGCGCCGTCGGTTTCATGTTGCCAAGCGCCGGCGCGCACCCGACGCTGCCCTTGTTGACGGGCGGAATCGCGGTCGCCGCCTGTGTTCGCTGGGGGCGCCAAATGTGGCCGGCCGTCCTGGTTGCCGGCATGGGAATCGATTTATGGATGCACCAGGGGCCGGGGGCATCGCTGTTCGTCGGCCTGGGGGCCGCGGGCGGTGCGGTATCCACCGCATGGATTCTCGAGCGACGTGGCTTCGACAGGAACTTCGGCCGGGCCCGGGACGTTCCGCTGTTCATTCTCGCCGCGGCTATCGGCACGATGATCGTCCCAACCTTGGGTTTGCTCGGCTTCCGAATCGCCGGCGATATGGCGGCAATCGATGTGTTCCGCTGGCTGCGCTGGTGGAGCAACACCACCGCGGGCGTGCTGCTGGTCGGCCCGATTCTTGTGGCCATGAGCCGACAAAGCCTCGCGCAGATCGCCGAGCATTGGGCCGAGGGGGGCTTGTGGCTGTTGGCAGTGGCCATTTGCTGTGCGAGCACCTTCTGGCTCAGCGCGGGCGGCGTTGCCAGGCCGCTCATCGTCATGTTTGCCTTGGTGCTGGTCGTCGTCGGCACCATGCGCTTTGGCCTGGTCGTTGCGTCCTTCGGCCCACTCGCGGTTTCGGCGGTATCCGGCCTGAGCTTTGCATTCGGCCAAGGAGTCTTCGCCCACCTCGATGAGTTTGCCGGGCTCGCCACGATCTGGTCGTTCAGCGCCGCACTCACCGGCGTCAACCTCATCATTACGGCGTTGCTCGCTGAACGGGACCACGCGGCTGATTTGCGGTTGCGGGCCGAGCATCGCTACGCGCAGATATTCGACGGCAGCCCGCAGCCGCTCTGGGTCCACGATCCGCGCACCCTGGAATTTCTGCTGGTCAACGAGGCCGCCGTGAGTCAGTACGGATGGAGCCGCGAGGAGTTCCTGGCGCTGCGCGTGCCGGCGCTCGCCACGCCCGGAGGGGCGCGCGTGCTGCCCATGCCCCCCGAGGACGGGGTCGATGAGGCGCCGGAACCATTCGAGACGCGGCATCAGACGCGCGATGGGCGCGTGCTTGCGGTCGAAGTCTGGACCCGCGACATCGACCTGGGAAGCCAGCAGGCGGAGTTGGTGTTTGCCAGCGACGTGACGGAACGCCGGGCCCTCGGCAGCGCCCTGATCGACGCCATCGCCAACGAGCAGCGCCGGGTCGGACAGGAATTGCATGACGGACTGGGACAGGAGCTGACCGGCCTCGCGCTCTCGGCGCGCGCGCTGGCGACCCGCGCCGAGCGCGAGTTTCAGCCGATAGCCACGGGCTTGCTGCAGCTTGCCGCACTGGCCGGAAGCTGCATTCAGGCGGCGCGCCGCATTGCGCAAGGAGTCTCGCCCTTGAGCGACGCCGACGGCCGCTTGCAGGACGCGCTCGAGTCATTGGCGGGCCGCAGCTCGTTCGGCAACACCTTGGTGCTGTTCCGCCCGCGTTTGGAATGTCAGATAACTCTTGATCTCGACGCGCGCAATCACCTCTACCGCATCGCCCAGGAGGCCGTGCAAAACGCCTTGAAGCATGCCGGCGCCGGCATCATCGAGATCGAACTCTGGGTGCACGCACGCGGCGTGAGGCTGACGATCAGCGACGACGGCGTGGGCCTGTCGAGGCCCGGCATACCGAGCGGCGGCTTCGGAATGCGCACCATGAAATATCGAGCGAGTTCGATCGGCGGCAGACTGGTGGTCGCACGTCGCAGCAGCGGCGGGGTCTCGATAATCTGCGAAGTCGCCCAGCAGCAAGCGCAGGCCGCCTGACACGGGTTGGAACTGCCCGCAAATGTCGAAGTCTTATATAATGAATTCGATGGACTGCAACCTCCGGCCATCTGGTGAGGTCATGAAAACAGCCGCAATTTTCCGTTCACTATCCTTGCTCGCGGCGGGCTGTATCGCTGCGTTGGCGTTGAGCGCGCCGGCGTTCGCGCAGCATGGGGCGGCAGGTCATGGCGGCGGCGGCTATCACGGCGGTGGCTATCACGGTGGTGGTGGCTACCACGTTGGTTATGGTGGCTACCACGGCGGCTACGGCTGGCATGGTGGCTATGGTTGGCACGGCGGTTACGGTTGGTACGGCGGCTACCGCTATGGTTGGCCGGGTGCCTACTACGGACCGTGGGGATGGGGCGGCCTTTATTACCCGACACTGTGGTGGGGCGGCGTTCCTTACTATTATGCCGACAACCCCTACTACCGCTGGAACGGCGCAGTGAACCAATACGAAACGGTGAGTCCGCCGCAGGGGCCGCAAAGTTCTGAGCTGATTGTCTATCCCAAGAACGGCCAAAGCCAGGAACAGATGGGCACGGATAAGTTCGAATGCCATCGCTGGGCTGCAGCACAAACTGGATTCGACCCGACCCAACCGGCCCGGGGCTCGGCTTCCGGCAGACGTGCAGATTACTTCCGGGCGCAGGGAGCCTGCCTCGACGGTCGCGGATACACCGTGCGCTAGTTGCGGGCCGTCTTTGGCGGCCTTTTTCTCGACATGGGTTGTGTAGTCGTGTCAGAATACGCGGTTTGACGCCGGCCCTCTGCGGCCATCTCTTTACACTCTTACGGAACCTCGCTATGCCCCGCACAACGCCCCTTTCCGATATTCGCAATATCGGCATCATCGCCCACGTCGACGCCGGCAAGACGACGACGACGGAGCGCATCCTGTACTACACGGGGCGCAAGCACACCATCATCGACATTCATGATACCAAGGATCTGAAGACGTCGACGACCACCGACTATCTCGAACAGGAACAGAAGCGCGGCATCACGATTCAGAGCGCCGCCGTGTCCGCATTTTGGCGCGACAAGAAAATCAATCTCATCGATACGCCGGGCCACGTCGATTTCACCATCGAGGTCAACCGCTCGCTGCGGGTTCTCGACGGTGCCGTGGTGGTGTTCGACGGCGTGGCGGGCGTGGAGCCGCAGTCGGAAACCAATTGGCGTTTGGCCGACAACTACGGCGTGCCGCGTATTTGCTATGTCAACAAAATGGATCGCAGCGGCGCGAATTTTTTGCGTTGCGTGGACATGATCAAAAAGCGCCTCGGTTCGCGTCCGTTGCCCGCACAGTTGCCGATCGGATCGGAAGAGAACTTCAAGGGCATGATCGATCTGGTCGAAATGAAGGCGCTGGTTTGGGACTCGGACGACAAGGACGCGCAGTGGCAGAGTCTCGAGATTACTCCGGACATAGCCGACAAGCTGCACATCAATACACCGAGCGACCGGAAAATTCTGGCTGACATCCAGAAGTACCGCACCGAACTCGTCGATACCTGCCTGGAGCAGGACGACGAAGCAATGGAGGCCTACCTCACACACGGCACCGTTCCGTCGGCGGACGTATTGCGCAAGGCATTGCGCAAGGGAACCATCCACTCGGCATTCACCGTGGTGCTGTGCGGGTCCTCGTACAAGAACAAGGGGGTGCAGCAAGTGCTCGACGCGGTCGTCGACTATAT